>JBBRFT010000200.1:0-6904 GCA_038241375.1 Spirochaetota bacterium | reverse complement strand
GGGCGAGTTTATTCCGCTGCTGGAAAAAGCCGGAATCATGAAAGATGTTGATGATATGGTTATAAGAAAAGTTTTTCATGATATGGAATTTCAGATAAAAAAAAGATTTAAAATCAGTATTAATCTCTCGTCAACTCAGCTCACTGATGCCGCTTATGGTGATTTTCTGTCTGCATTTGCAGCTCAGCAGGGTATTGAACCTGCTGAGATAATTCTAGAGGTTATTGAAAATACTCTTATTGAAAACTTTTCAAAAGGAAGGGAAAGTCTTTTAAGACTTAAAGAGAACGGATTTAAAATTGCAATAGATGATTTCGGGAAAGGGTTCTCGTCATTATCTTATCTGGCAGAGCTTCCTATTGATATACTGAAAGTTGATATGGATTTTGTTAAATCAGTACCTGGTGATCCGAAGAAAGAATCAATAGCATATCATATTATGGAACTGGCACACTCTCTCGGTCTGAAAGTCGTTGCGGAGGGTTTTGAAACCAGCGAGCAGTTCCAGTTTTTTAAAAAACTCGGATGTGATAATTTTCAGGGGTATTACTTTTCCCGCCCTCTTCCTCTTGATCAGTTGTTGTTAAAATATTATGCCAAATAATTTACTCGCTGGGGTTAATTCCTTGTTCCTTTTGGGGGCGTAAATTTTAAAATATTTCGTAAGGTTTATACCTCGTCCGCTTGCGGTGGGGTAGTGCATTGAATTCTATTATTATAGCAGTTAACGATTTAATTAAGCTTCGTCATTTCGAACGTATGTGAGAAGTCTTAAATTTAATGCAAGAAAAAGATTTCTCAGTCGCTATCGCTTCTTCGAAATGACAACGGATATTTTTTCTGTCATTTCGAACCTCCTTCAATCCTTCAGGTGAGAAATCTCATTTTTTATATAAATCAATATACGATGACGGATAACCACCCGAGCCGGTTCTATGCTTATGTATCATCGCGGGATGGCTATGCCGGTTGGCTTGCTGTCAAGTTGAAGAAATACTTCTACGTTGGAATTTTGACTATCAAGATCGGCCCGGTAAATACGGTAGGGAGATTCCGAAGTCCAGTAAATTTTTCTGTTAACAAGATCTAACGCAATCTTCTGTATACCAAAACCGCTGGCCGGTATCCAGGTTACAGGATTATTAAGTGCTAAATTTCTCCTCCTGACACACCTCGGTGTGTCAAAGGTATTGAGGGAATAATAGACATACCCCCCATTTCCGTCGACCGTGATGCCCTTATATGGAACCCAAGGTGATGAGGGTCCTGGATATTCAGGTTTTTCTTCAAATATATCTGAAATATCGAGTTCACCGATGCTGGGATTCCCTTTGTTAGAGCTGCCAAGTGGTGTTCCTATATTATAATATTCATTTGAGGTAAAATACATTTTTCTATTTATAGTATCAACACAGATGGAGTATGTATAGTGATTAGAAACTGTATTAATCCATTTGACCGGCGACAATGTACCTGCGGAAATTACAGATTTCCAGAGGTCATTTGCGCTACCATATTGATTCCAGAAAATTGTCCCATTCGAGTTATCAATTGCTATTGATGTCGGGCCGCTGCCATTACTCCCGGTAGAGTAAGTATGCACAACGGTTACCCCGCTGCCGTCAAATCCCACTCTCTTAATATGATATTCTGTGGGGTTCTCAGATTCTACCCAGTAAATTCTATTGCCGTTAGTGTCAATGTCTACATCCAGAGGAGTATTGGATGTTGTAAATATTGTTCTTCTTCCGGACCGGTCGGAATTTATAGAGTTAATTGTTCCGGAAATTTCTGACCAGTATATTACAGGACTTTCTTTATCAAAAAGAATCTCAAATTCGGAACCGCATCCTGAAATTGAAACTATTGATAATAAAACTAGAGTTATGACAATGAGAATATAAAAACGATCTGAATCACTCCTTTTTCTGGTTCCGTTAAAACAGCAGCGATTCTTTTTTTTATCAAATGTATTGCTAATGGATTTCATACAATTTTCTTTCAAAACCTGTATCCCGCGCCGAGGCTGAATCCGGTTGATAACAGTGGAGCATACCCATCATAAATATAATCGATTCTCAGCTGAGGAGAAATAATTATTGAATACACATCAAATGCCGGGCCGGCATGGATTGTCAGGTTCCATTTAGCGGAGGATTCTTCAGCCTCTGCATTTTTTACAAAATACCATCCCAATCCAAATTCAGCCGAAATATTAAAATTATAACTATAACCGGATGTTGTTACGGAAAATTTCCAGAGAGGTCCGGCGGATGCAATAATACTCTTGATGTATTTTTTATCTTTTTCAGAATAGAAATAACAAATTTCGCTATCAATACCGTATATATGAAGTTTTTTAAAAATCTCAATATTATCAACAGGTGCCTCGCCGGACAAAGCAAACCCGGTACTATAAGGTAATACTGATTCAATTTTTCCGTAATTTTTATTATAAAACAGATCAAACATCAGAACAAGAGATTTAGGTTTACCGGCAGGCGGTGCATTTTTTTTGTTAAGTATTTTAAGTTTCTTTTCACCTGAAAGATAGTTGTTTTTTACCTCGTTCTCATTTACAGATTTCCCTCTTTTTTTAAGAAATTCTATATCCCCCCAAAAACTTTCTGTTCTGTAGATCTCTTTAATCTGTTTGTATTTAATTGTAAAATTTCCATGGTAGTTTGCAAAATTAATATATTGATCTTTTTTATCTTCAAGGATTTTACCGTTAAGAATCATATCGTCGTTTGTAATAACTACATCGGCCTGCAGCTTAATTTGCGGGAGTAGCAAAAATAATAGTAAAACTATTGGGGAAAAATATCTGCGCATTTTATCTGGTTTCTGTCATTTTCAATATTTTATCCTTTTTTACATCGATTCTGCCTATACTTGTTTCTATGGAAACAATCTTATCGCTTTTTTCAATCAGCTTTCCCTTAAAGGTATTACCGTCAGTAGTGATAATTACAAGAAAAATTCCTTTATCAGGGACATTCTCTTCTGTCATTTTTCCCACTTTCTCTTTGAGCATATCCGGCATATTAAGATTTATTATACTGCTGATATCAATACCGTTTAATGAGGTTTCTCTCTGATCTGCAATCATCCCTCTTAATACGGGGTCTTCTATTTTTTTATTGAGACTCTTTGCAATTTCAATAATTTTATTATTACCCCCTGCTGCGGTACCTATCATAAAAAGTTTTCTGTTGGAAAACTTTGCATACTGTGACTCCGGAGTTGATGTAATAACTTTAAGATAGGTTTCCACTGCTTTTTCCGGCTGTCCAAGCCCGCTGTAACATCGTGCCTTGTAATACAGTATTTTCGGGAGATCTTTGGGACTGGCTTTACTTTCTGTTGTATTGATTATATTCAGAGCCTGTTCGTAAGCTAAAAGACTTACCAGTTTCTGGCTTAATAATACCGGGTCTGACTTTACGGAAAGGACTTTCTCCCGCGCGAGATTAAATCCTTCAAGGTATCTTGTAAGTATTGAAGCGGTGATGGCACTGTTCTCGTTACTATACTCGGTTATGATTGTGTTATAATTAAACTTTGCCTTGTCATAAAAACCTGCAAGGGCGTAACAATAACCCTGGCGTAATAGAATGCTTGCCTTCAAAGTTCTGCTTATATTTCTATTGTGCATAAACCTGTCATATTCCAATATAGCTTTTTTGAAAATATAATTCCTCTCATAATAATAAGCAAGGTCGAGATATTCAGAATCAGCATTATTATTGCTTATATATCTTACAGACGGTTTACCAAGAATTTTCCTGTTAAGGTTTATCATCCCTACTGCCGGCAAAGCAAGTAAGCGGTAAATGCCAATTGACATTGTTTCATTTGTTTTTTCCTTAAGCGATAGTGAGTTTATCCTCTGCTCAATTGCATCAGCATTATCCTGAGAGATTCTTTGTTCATATATTTTTTTATGTATCTCATATGTGGCTATCAGTGCAATGTGATCAACACTACCTTCATTTTTATCAAGATCCTGCAGGTATGTTTTAAGTTCAGTCATACGGATGGATATCACCATTTCGTTTGCAATAAACAGGAATGATATCAGAAGGAGTGATAAGATTAGAGTCAGGGTTATTCGGATGTTCTTTTTCAAAATATACATACTCTATGAATTGAATTCTACTTTATTTTTTCCGCTGCTCTTTGCTTTAATCAGCGCCGATCTTGCAGATGCGATAAGATCATTTCTATTTCTGATCTCACTCAAGCTTCCGGCATCAATATATGAGATGCCAATACTTACTGTTACTATGAATTTCCCATCGGCAGTTACCACTTCATTGCTATCCATGGAAATTCTGATTTTTTCAGAAAGATCGAGTATACTATTTCTTGAAGGCTCAGGTGAAAGAACAGCAAATTCTTCACCGCTGAACCTGGCTATTACATCGCCGGAGCTGCAGTTTTCAATTATTCTTTTTGATGCTGCAAGAAGAACTATGTCACCGGTCTGTTTGCCGTAGATTTCATTTACTTTACTGAAATTATCAAGATTTATTAAAATCAGTGAAATATCTCTCTGCATCAATTTAGACCGGTTAATCTCATCTTCTATCCTTTCAGTCATATAAGTATCATTCAGCAAGCCGGTAAGGTCATCACGAATGTCTGTTTTATTCATAATCCGCTGAATATTTTTTACAGTTCTCATTTCAGTTGAGAATGACCTGATGTTTTCTTCAATAGATTCCGCCATTCTGTTAAATGTCAAAGAGAGTGAATGAAATTCATCTTTTGCTCCGGAAATATCAACTCTGGCGCTGAGATCGCCGTTTGAAAGTTTTTCAGCAGTTTCATTAAAAATCTTTAGAGGGTGTATAATATACTTGTACAGAATAATCGCAAAAAGTAAGTGAAAGAATAAAACAACAAAAACTATGTAAAGTGCCTGTTTGTAAAGACCGGTAAGTGATTCATTAAGGCTGTCTATATTTTTTTTAACCAGAAGAATGTAGTTACCATGCATAAATTCATCAAGCGGAATGTAAAAATTTATAATTTTATTATCATCACTTATTCTAAGGTAATAGTCTTTTCCGGAAAAAGCCATTGCAGTAAGAGACCTTATGCCATCCTCCTTAAATGTTTCTGGAAGAGTTGCTTGCGGAGAAGATTTGTAAATCACCTGATTTTTATCGGTAAATATAATAAACTCATTGTAATGCATACTGATAATTTTCATAAGCTGAGATAAGGTCTCCTTCTCGTCTTTAACGTTAAAAAGACCGCCTTTCTTGATTTCGATAGTAAATTTTTTAATTGATCCGATAAGCTGCGAGAGTTGTTTTTCTGATTCAAGCATGGTATTTTTACTGATCAGATCAACCTGATTTTCAAAAATGACAGATATGATAAATGAAATATTAATCAACGACAGGAGTATGTAAAACGTAATTATCTTAAAACCGATAGATTTAAAAATATTATTCCCCATAGTGCTAAACTATCCCTGTATGCTGTTCTTATGTAAAAAAGTGATTACGACTCTTATATAATATACATTTTTTAGAAGTTAGAGTCAATTTTATTTACTACTGGTTTACATTAAAATTCGTTTTTCCAAAATAAAAAGCAGTTTTTCATGACTATCGTAACTGCCGTTATTTGCTAAAGAATAGCGGCAGATATCCAAACCGGGTACGACATGTTATAAAAGGTATAATAAAAATACATTTTTGATTTTTTGTCGAATCGAAAATTTTTTAAATGATGATAAAAATGTTGATTAAATTTTAAAAGTGATTGGAATTCAACTATATATAATAAATCAATATCGAGAAATTTGTATCTATTCATAAGCCGGTAGAATTTTCTCTCCGCCGCACCTTCGGCTCGGCGGAGAGAAAATTTACATCTGATTTTTGAGCCGTTACAGAGATGTATAATGGAGTAAAATTTTTCATTTTTTATCTGAATCATTCATATTTCATAAATATTTCTTATATTTGACTAAGTATTAATTTCATTTAAAATAATGATAAAGAAGATGAATAAAAACAAAACAATAAATGGGTTTAAGATAATTGGCAGAGATCTTCCTCTTCGTTATAAATTATTTCTTTCCTATTTTATCCCTGTAATCCTGATACTCACTGCAGCCGGATTTATGATATTCATAGTCGTTCAGCGCGGCATACAGAACAGCCTTCAGAAAGAGATGATAAGTTCGACGGAATATGTCAAAATGATGATGGAAAACGGACTTGATCTTTCTATAAAAAATCACTTGCGTGGTGTTTCAGAGGTAAATCGTGACACTGTGGAAGGTTTTTATCTTCAGTATAAAAAAGGGATACTCTCTGAATCTGAAGCCAAGAGAAGGGCAGGCGAGGTTCTTCTCAGCCAGAAAATAGGTAAAACCGGGTATATGTTTGTCTGGGATATCCGGAAAGCTCCGGATAAAGTAATACTTGCTGTTCACCCGTTTATTCAGGGGAGTAATGTCGCCGATGTGAGTTTTGTACGTGAAGGTGCCAGGATGAAAACCGGCTACATCAGGTACAAATGGAAAAATCCCGGTGAGGATGCGGAACGCGAGAAAGTTATGTATCTGTCGTATTTTGAACCATTGAAATGGGTAATTGCTGCATCATCATACAGGAAGGAGTTTACCCAGCTGATTTCTATTGCAGATTTCAGTGAAAAACTGCTCCCTATGAAATTCGGGAATACCGGTTATTATTACATAATAGACAGCTTCGGGAATATAATAATTCATCCCTATCTGATTGGTAATTTTTTTAATACGGCAGATAAAGACGGGAAAATGTTTATCAGAGATATCTGCCTTACAAAAAATGGTATGATAGAATATTACTGGTCCGAACCGGGTGAAACAAAGCCGAGAAAAAAAATATCGATTTAC
>JBBRFT010000199.1:0-6947 GCA_038241375.1 Spirochaetota bacterium | reverse complement strand
ATTACGGTTTCAACTGCTTCTCTCTGCGCAAAGTAATACTTAAACTCCGTCATTGTTCCGTCAGATTTAGGGACTATATGTTCTGTAAAAAACCACCATTTTAGTAATGCTTTTGAAGTATCTGATGCACCGGCGTAATTACTGTCTCGCCACGTCTTGATCTCTTTCCGGATTTTATGGACGAGAGGAGGAATGAGTTTATCGTAACTTGATTCCCGGAGAGTTTCATCGGCGGGAAACCAGCGGTATTCGGGATTTAACTGTTCATAAGGAGATGTTGGAAATGAAGGATGTATTGCCATTATTTACCACCTTCGAGTTTTTTGATACTGTTATTCTCTGTTAAAAGTTTCATCTGGTGGATTGCTATTTTATTCAGTTTTATAAGTCTTTCACTTTGAGATATACTGTCACCAATAAAATGCGCGTTGAGGTTTTCCAGATTAGAAAGACATACAAGCTGCGATATATCGGCGTAATCGCGAATATTCCCTTTTTGACCTGGATTTTCATCCCGCCACATTTTTGCTGTTTTTCCGAAGAGAGCCATATTGAGAACATCTGCCTCTGTTGCATAAATCAGATTAATTTGTGGTTTTGATAATGCAGCCGGTATAAGATTCTCTCTGATTGCGTCTGTATGAATATGATAGTTGATTTTTGTAAGATTGCGGCGAATATCCCAGCCGAGCAATTTATGTTCTTCATCTTTCAGCCGCTGGAATTCTTTAATTAGATAGAGTTTAAATTCTACTGAGATCCATGAGGCAAATTCAAAGGCGATATCTTTATGTGCATAAGTGCCGCCATATCTGCCTGATTTTGAAATAATACCGATAGCACCGGTCTTTTCAATCCATTGTTTAGGAGTTAGAGTAAAGCTGTTTAAACCCGCCTGTTTTTTAAACCCGTCGAATTCGACGGGTTTAAAACCGGGATTATTTAATTGTTCCCATATACCTAAAAATTCGATAGTGTTTCTATTGCGGAGCCAGTTTCTGATCAGATCATCTGTATTCTCTGCATTTTTATATTTGGCGATATCGGTTATACATATATAATCCTCATCATTCTGCACATAAATTGTAATATCTTTATCTAAAACATTTATCTTTGCCATTATTTACCACCAACGCTGATATCGATAATTTTCATCGTGTCATTACCGAAAATATCAATTACTTTGACCGCTACTTTGTAACGACCAGGCAGGCAATCATGAAAGGGTGTTTTAAGTTCCAGTGAACGTTCTTTTTTAGTACGGAAACTCTGCCATTCATTTTCAAAGACAAAATCACCGGTCCAAACCTCTTCCCATAGTGGTAAATTACCCTGGTCAGGTTTCATACCTTCAATATGAATTTGTTCACCCGGTGCAACATCTGACTTAACCCGTACTATTTCACGTTTAGATTCAAAATCAAAGTCAACTGACCAGTAATCGATCCAGTCTGTCCATTTTTTTGTCAGTACATCCTTAGTAACTATGCCGTCTTTATCTTTGGTGACCTTGATAATCTTACCGCCCTCAACGACTATTTTGTTTTTACCGTTACCGAGAGAGGAGGCTGCATTATCAACTGTGTCCTGTGAATAGAATACAGAGAAGTCGGTTAATTCAACGGCTATCTGATTCTTTTTAACATGAGGTTTAACCTCGATAAAACTTACATCGTGAAATACAATCTGGTTTTTTTCAATAGCCCGTTTGTCAAAAACTTCGCGGGGAATATATTTAAGTGAAAGGTCTATACCTTTGTTTTTTGCTTCTTCCTGAATATTTGGAAAAAGCCCCATTTCAAATTCAAATGCAAGGATATCAACACGGCTGATTCGCTTTTCACGGCATTCAAGTATAATCTCTTCAACAAAGAGACGCGTAACAGGAAGATTAACTGGACCAACAGCAACAACACGCCCGGCTTTTTTACCGTGGAAACAACGGAAGTTTTCAGCAGTCTCAGCTTTATATGCTTTTAGAATAAGTGCGATAAAATCATTTTCTTTCTGTACCAGTTGTTTCTGGCGATCCTCTTCCCTGAGGTTCATATTAACGCCGATATAATGTGCCCGTTCATATTTACCAAGATTCAATATTTCAAACGCCCTAAAGTCTTTCCCTTCATCCTTCAAAGAACGCTGTACCTGAATCATCCGTTTGCGAGTAGTATGAACAGCAAACTTACCCAAATCACTGCCGATCCACTTACGTCCCAGCTTTTCAGCAACAGCCATAGTAGTACCGGAACCACAAAAGAAGTCCGCAACGATATCATTTTCATTAGATGATAATTTTATTATTCTTTCACTAAGACCCTCCGGTTTCTGCGTAGGATAATTTTGTCGTTCTTTTGCTTGTGAATTAACATCAGGTATGTCACTCCATATAGTCTGCAAAGGGATTCCATTTTTAGTATCAATATAATCTTTAAATCTTGGTTTGCCTTCACCATCTCTTGGAAATACAATTATACCTTCTTTCATAGCCTGGTCAATTCTCTCTTGAGTCCAACGCCAATGTGAACCTGGTGGAGGTGAGATCAATTTTTCTCCAAATTTACGAGCAGAACCTGAACCTTTACCATACATTGCCTGTAATGTATATCTCCTACCATCATCATCAATATTTGAATATCTCTCTTCAACGTACCCGTCTTTATAATCATGAAATTGAGTATTAAATACTAATTTTTCAGATTTTCTATAATAAAAAATAGTGTCATGAATAACAGCCATTTTATTTGATGGGGTCTTGCTATTTGCACGTCGCCATGATATTTCATTTACAAATGAGCTATTACCAAATATTTCATCTAAAATTAATCTTAAATACCCATTCACCCGCCAATCACAATGTACATAAATACTCCCATCTTCAGCCAGCAGATCCCGCATCAGCACCAGCCGTTCATATATCATTGAAATAAAACTATCTGCACCACGCCCCCAGGTATCACGGTAAGCGAGTTCTTCAAGTACGTTAGGTCGTTTTGTAAATGTTTCGTCACCGATTTCAATATCCATTGAAAAGTCTGCACCGACGTCAAATGGCGGGTCTATGTAAATAAGCTTGATACCACCGTTCCGTTCAATCTCTTCCCTGATTGGCCCATTTTTAAGGCTTGAAAGGATAAGTTTATTATCGCCCCAGATGAGCTTGTTTGACCAGCCTGATTTTTGACGGCCACGATCATCAAATAAAAATCCCTGGTAATCTTCATCAGCGGTTTTTACTTTTGATGCACCACCGCTGGTGCCGCCACCTTCCTTGATGGTATCGCTTTTTTTTCCACCGGCACTGCTTCGCGGTTCGTCTACCTGTTCAATTACCTGGAAGGGGAGGACAATGTTTGTCACTTCGCTTGTTTTACCGTTCCAGATAAGTTCGACTTCGCGCTTGTCGTCAAAGAGGAGGAATCGGTATTTGTCAGGGAGTGGTTTCCCGGTTTCTATGAGTTTTGTTACTTCGCGTATTTCGGAGTCGGTTAGTTTCATGGGTGACCTCTTTTTAATCCTCTTTCACTTTCAGCAATCTGCCTGGTAGAAAGTTCTGCAAGGGCGGTAAAAATTAATTCCGCTTCGCTCATATGATCTCGCAGATTCTGGGTCTTTAAACCCTTAATAGCCTTGTGTTCCTTTACAGAAACATCGGCCCATTCCTGATGAATAATATTTGTAAGAATTGCGTATTCCTCTTCTTTAGAAATTTCATGATTTTCCCAGTAGTCGGTTAGTTTATTCCGGGTTTCCTGTCCCATCATCCGCTGCTGAATCCATTTTTCGATTCTGCCATGCTGCTGCCAGTAATCACGTGCACGATCGAGGGATAATTCAGGATCTGCCATATCCTTCATGCGCTCGTAGCCGACTTTAGCAAGCCAGAGTTTTATCGGCTCTGCTTTAGGACTTGGAACTGACTGAATAAGGCGAAGTATGGTTTCGGGATCTGCAACGTCCGTGAGATATTTTTTACCGTCTGACGCTTCCAGTTTCAGTTGGTCACATTTTGTGACGACCTCACTCCCTTCTTCTTTTAACCTGTTTTTAAGCGTTGTCCAATAACTCTGAGCTTTTTTATGCACATGCTGTTCTGTTAAAACAGCGATAATATCAACCACTGAGAAATACCATTTTTCATTTTCTTCATCATAATGACGGCGTATTTTGTATTCTTCAAAGAGTGCAATAGAATCTTTCATACCAGCCCCCGTGTATTCCATTCATCTGTTTCCCATTTTGCGGGGTTGTTACCAATGTATTTTCGTACATTAATTAATTCGTTTTCATCACGGACAATGCGGTCATAAAAACGGGTTTGCCAGACCGGTATCCCCGGCGTTTTCCGCAATTCATTTATCCGCCGTGCCGAAAATGTTTTCAATGCCCGGACAAATTCAAATAATCCATGATGTTTATTATTCGTAGAGACGGGATTTGTCGTAGAGACGGGTTTGAAACCCGTCTCTACCGTTATATCGATCCCATCGATTATATCGAGCCCAACGGACATATCATTATCAATAACCATAATACCATGAATGTGATTGGGCATGACAACAAATTGATCCAATTGTATATTTTTATAATGGTTGATTAAATCATGCCAACAAAATTCAACAATTTTGCCATATTCATTTAATTCCATTTCCTTATTAATTATCTCACCAAATAAACATTCGCGGTTTTTGACGCAGATGGTAATATAATAATATCCGTTGGAGGAATAATCCCAATTTTTCAACCGTGTCGATTCGATACGGTATTTATTTTTATACAATGTCATAACATTATCCGTCTGTACAAAACCGCTTTCTAAGGTCGCAAATTGCGACCTCAAGATAACTTTTTTTATAATCCCATTATCATAGATACTCATACCAGCCCCCGGATGGTTTTAAGTATCTTTGCACTCTCTTCATCGAGAGCTTTTATCTCGTCCAATATCAGAGCTGGACTGCGAAGAGGGGCTTCTTCTTCTTTATTAGGATTCTTTACAGAAAGATCACAAGTAACCGGATCAATATCTTTTACGTTGATTGACCAGGAGTTCAGGCTCTCTGCCTTTGTTTTCTGAAGCTCTACAAACTCAGCCAGATCATTTTCATTGAGCGGATTGGTCTTACCGAGATTACGGTCAAGGTTGAGCTGATAAAACCAGACCTTTTCAGTTGGTGCCCCTTTTTCAAAAAAAAGAACCACAGTCTTAACACCTGCACCGGTAAATGTACCGCCGGGGAGATCGAGAACAGAATATAAGTTGCAGTTTTCAAGAAGAAGTTTTCTTAAGCTGACAGATGCGTTGTCTGTATTTGAAAGAAATGTATTTTTAATAACTACACCTGCACGGCCACCTGCTTTAAGAATTTTTATAAAATGCTGCAGAAACAGAAAAGCAGTTTCGCCGGTTTTGATAGGGAAGTTCTGCTGTACCTCTGCACGGATACCTGCACCGAAGGGTGGATTAGCCAGGACTATATCAAAGCGGTCCTTTTCCTGAATATCGGTAATATTTTCAGATAATGTATTTGTATGCAGAATATTTGGTGCTTCGATCCCGTGGAGTATCATATTCATAATACCGATGATATAAGCGAGCGATTTAATCTCTTTGCCGTAAAATGATTTCTTCTGTAGAATATCGGCATCTTTTGTAGTGAGAGTTTTACTGCTTTTAAGGTATTCAAAGGCTTCACACAGGAAGCCCGCCGATCCGACAGCACCATCATAGATACGATTCCCGATTACAGGTGCTACAACTTTGACGATTGTTTTAATAAGTGGTCGGGGGGTATAGTATTCGCCGCCGTTTCGCCCGGCATTACCCATGTTCTGAATTTTACCCTCGTAGAGGTGACTCATTTCATGTTTTTCAGCACGGGACTGGAATCGAAGTTCATCAACAAGATTGAGAACCTCCCGAAGATTATAACCACTTTGGATCTTATTTTTAAGTTCGTTAAATATCTCGCCGATTTTGTATTCTATTGTATCGGGACTTTCAGCGTTAGCCTTGAATTTTTTAAGATATGGTATAAGTTTTTGATCTACAAAGTCTTTTAAATCGTCACCGCCAAGTGCGGAGTGATGATCTAACTTACCGTCTTTCCCTTCGACTCCGCTCAGGGCAAGTTTAGGGCAAGCCCAGACATTCCAGGAATATTCTTTTGATATAATCGGTGTATATGTTTTACCGGCAAGTTCTGCGGATGTTTTCTTGTCCTTTTCAAAATCATCGAGATATTTCAAAAACAGTACCCATGATGTCTGTTCCACATAATCGAGTTCACTGCTGCAGCCTGCGTCTTTATGCAGGATGTCATCTATATTCTTAAAAGTCTGTTCAAACATAATTCCTCATCAGTATTTTTCAATTTTGTTCTAAACCAGAACCGGATCATTAAATTCAAAAGTTATTATTTTTCACTAATACTCTTTTGTAAGTATCGAGTACAAGGCTGTATTTATATAATAGTTTGATCTTCCAATTTTCTCTTTACGAAGAAAGCCATCTTCAGCAAGGAGATCAAGATACTTAGCTGCAGTAAGACGTGTAACCTTCAGATCATTTTCAATGAATTCAATTTTTGTATATGGATGAAAGAAAAGATTATTTATTAAATCCTGACTGTAAAATTTATGATCCTTCCTTATCCTGTGTTTGTAATCCATCAGAGCAGTTCTTATTTCCTGAATCATTTTAATAGTCTGCTTTGCTGTTAACTCAATGCCTGTGAGTATATATAAAATCCACTCTTCCCAGGAATCTTCATCCCGTACTTTCTGCAATAGATTGTAATAATCATTTTTACTATGAATAATATATCTGCTTAAATAAAGTACCGGAATATCGAGCAGACCTTTTAGTACAAGATAGAGAACATTAATTATACGGCCGGCACGACCATTACCATCATAGAAAGGGTGTATGCTTTCGAACTGATAATGTA
>JBBRFT010000198.1:0-7000 GCA_038241375.1 Spirochaetota bacterium | reverse complement strand
AAAACTATTTATATTTACACTTATTTTTACCATTTCATTATTGTCACTTATTTTATACATGGGTCTTAGTGAAGGTGCTGAATATTCATGGGATATGGTGGTTGACGGACAACCCTACCTCGGAGTAATACCAACAAGAGAAGTTTTTATGATAGTCTCTATCCTACTTTTCGGTTATGTTGCTTTCAGATGGATAAGAATTGTAAATACTTTCGAACAAAGGACAACAACACAGACAGCCGAAATAGAGAAAAGAATAGAACAGATGCATTTAATGAATCTGGAAACCAAAGAGAGTGTCGCAACTCTGCTAAGTGAAGTAGACTCTCAAAATGCCCTTGTAGTACGATTTAACGACAGAATGCAGAGCCAGGCAGCGACCTTTGAAGAGATCTCCGCAACACTTGAAGAGCTCCGCGGATCTTCTGAAAGTATACATAACACTACTCTGGATCAGATCGAGGGCAACGTCCGGATGGATGATATCGTTGGAGATTTCAAAACAATAAAGAATGAAACCAAAGAAAACCTTAACTCTACATATTCAGGACTTCATGGTATATCAGAAAGAACTAACGAAGCGAACACCAAGCTTCAGGAAGTTGAAACAACGATGAATACAATCGCATTGCAGAGCGGTAAAATTGCTGAGACAGTTTCTATAATAGTCGATATTGCCGATAAAATAAATCTTCTCTCGCTTAACGCAAGTATTGAAGCAGCAAGAGCCGGTGATCACGGAAAGGGATTTGCTGTTGTTGCTGATGAAATCGGTAAATTGGCATTTCTTACAACGGAGAGTATAAAGGAGATCGAAAAGGTTCTCTCTCTGAATAACACTGTTACAAAAAAGGGTGTTGATGTAATAAAAGATTCATCATCAATGATCAAAGAGATGATTAATGCCATGTCAGGAAGCACAGATAATATAAAGATTCTTCAGGATTCACTTATGGTTGAAGAGAAGTATATCAACTCTATAATCAAGCAGATGGAGACCAACATTGAGCTTGCACGTTCAATCGGAGAAGGTACTGATGAACAGAAAAATGCTATTGAAAATACAAGCAACGCTCTTGAAGATCTGAATGAAATTGTAAGTGAAATGGTAAGCGAAATTTCCGAACTTGCTAAATCTTCAAATAATATTCTTGATAGCGCCAAAGATCTTCTGAAAAAAGCTGAAGATACCGTTTAATACTATAATGCAGATACCCGCCATTCGGCGGGTATTAAAAACTCCAATTCAAATATAACCCTTTAAAAAATCAGATAATTTTTAAATAATTAAGAAGATCGGATCTGGTTATTATTCCAATGAGTTTACCGTTATCAATTACCGGGAGATGACCAATGCTGTTTATAAAAAGATAATTTTCAATCTCCCTCATGTTCGCACCGGGACTGCATGTTACCAACTTAGTTCTCATATATGCTTTTACCGGTGAATTCATCTTATTCTGTTTTCTTCCTTTCATTATATCTCTAAGAGTTAACATACCGCAAAGCTCATCTTTTTCATTAAGTACCGGAGTTCCCGACACATCCATATCCTCAAAGTAAATAGACGCTTCTTTAAGTGTCCATGCATCCTTTATTGTAACTACTTCGCTTGTCATCATATCCAATGCAGTTATGGCATGCTGAAGCTGTTTAGAAAGAGCATCAAGAAGATTTCTGAAGATTTCTCGCCCCTCGCCCTGTTTAACAAGTGCCGAAGCGGCTTTGGTGTGACCCCCTCCGCCGAAAGGTTTTAATATTTCAATAAGATCTATTACATTTTTTCCGCTCCGCCCGATGATCACAGTATTGTCGTTCTTTTCAAAATGAAATACACCGAATATAGCATCGGGTTTTTCTATGTTGAAAATCTCTTCAACAACTGCGGCAAGCCCGGCTGCCTGTTTCTCCATTGAGTAATAACTGAATACAATCTGGTGTCCGTTTATATCCTGCCATACAAGTGTATTCATAATATCATGAAAGAGAGTTACCTGATAATCCTCTTTGAGTGATTTCAGAAAATTATTAACCAGCTTTATGTCCGCATAATGTTTCAGAAGATATGATGAAACGCGGAAATCATCCTCCCGGACATTATCATGAGTAAAATTCCCCGTGTCGGCATAAATTCCCGTCAGAGCTATAGTGGCATCTTTGGGTGATATCGATATTCTATTCTTAATAAGCTCCAGCCCGATCATTGTCGTATTGGAGCCGTAATCACCTTCGTGCACCTCGGCGCCTTCAAAGTCGCAGGAATCGGCAGAATGATGATCATATATTACAATCTCTTTACCATCGCGCCCTATAACTTCAAAATACTCTTTAACCCTTGAATAGGACCTGGTATCGACAATAACAACTCTTTCAACATTCTCCTCTTTGAGTTCATCAACCGGTTTAAAATTAAGATGATATTGATATAAATTTACAAGATTTTTAGCGGCAGGATGTATAAGCCTGCTCATTACAGGCACATGATCGGGATAAAGATACTTCGCAAGAACAATAGATCCGATGCAGTCAAGATCCATATTGGTATGGCCGATAATTATTTTCACCTTTCACCTGCCTTTTTCATCAGTATAAATTCAAGATAAATTTACTGTACATATTACTATATTCAAATTATACAAAAGAGTCAAGCTTTAATATTCATCATCAACTACCTATATTAGATAGCAATTTATTTTTGAAGGCACAGCGCATTGCGCTATAGTAAATTTAAAAACAGAAAATAATTATTGCTATTATTCATTGTTAACCTTATATTTATAATCAAACAGGTAAAGGGGCCGATTTTGGATGATTCAAAACCATTAATTTTAATCGTTGAAGACAGTTCAGTCAACGGCAAACTATGTGAAAGATTATTAAACAAAGGGGGTTACGACACCGCCGTCTGCACAGATGGCGAGAGCGCTATTGAATTTGTAAATACCAATTTACCTGATTTAATACTTTTAGATATTGTCATGCCCGGTATAGATGGTTTTGAATTCTGCAGAGTCATGAAAAATAATTTCAAAATAAAAGACACACCTATAATATTTCTGAGCGCAATGGATGATGAAAAAAGTATTATTAAAGGTTTTGACAGCGGCGCCGTTGACTTTATAACTAAACCATTCAGACACAGAGAACTCCTCGCAAGAACTAAAACCCATGTTGAACTTAAAAGAGCAAAAGAAAAACTTTTGCGTATGGCAATAACCGATGAACTTACCTGTCTTTTTAACAGAAGATATTTTATGGGAAGACTCCTGCATGAATATGAAAGAACCAAAAGATATGAATCTGTTTTTACTGTATTGATGATTGATCTGGATTATTTTAAAAATATAAATGACACTTACGGCCACCAGGCGGGAGATTCAGTTCTGCGCACCGTTTCAGATTCCATGAAATTAAGCCTGCGTCTTTCAGATATTATCGGCAGAATCGGGGGTGAAGAGTTTGCGGTAATACTTCCGGAAACTGAAGTTAGTGCCGCCTTGATAATTGGTGAACGGATTCGTAAACGTATTGAAAGTCTGGAAATAAACCATAAAGACATCGGAATAAAAATAACCATCAGTCTTGGAGCATCTCCCTCTTCAAAAAAAGATTTAAGTATAGACGATATACTTCAGCGTGCGGATACTGCTCTATACAGAGCAAAGGAAAATGGAAGAAACAGACTTTACTCTGAATAAACAGATCTTCTTTCTTTAATCAGACCAGAACCGGTATACAGAACCAAGGCAAACCAAATAAGAGAAAAACTTATTTTATGAGTCAACGTAAAACTCTCTCTATAAACTAGAACCCCGATCAGAAGCATGATTGATGGAGATACATACTGAATAAACCCCACACTGGAAAGCGGTATCCTCTTTGCTCCATGAGCAAACCAGAAAAGCGGGACTGCTGATACGACACCGGTTCCCGCCAGAAGAAGAATAATCTGGAGTGATGAACTCCCCATTGCACCTGTACCGTTGTACTCTTTGAAAAGAACAACAGATGCCGCAACCGGAAAAAGAAAAAGTGTTTCAGCTGCCAGAGATGCAATAGAATCGAGATTACCCATTTTCTTTATGAGACCGTAAAATCCGAAACTGAATGCAAGAGAAAGCGCAATCCATGGGAAACTCCCCAGATCAAACGCCATATAGAGAACCGCAACCGCGGCCAGAAGAATCGCCGTCATCTGTACAGGCTTCAATCTCTCCTTGAGCACAACCATACCAAGAAAAATATTAACAAGGGGATTAATAAAATACCCCAGACTGGCCTCGACAATCCGTCCGCTATTAACGGCGTAGACATAGATAAGCCAGTTACTGACAATAGTAAGAGATGACAGGAATACAAAAATCCGCAGTTTTCTGCTTTTTAATATCTTAAAAAAATGTTCATTTCTGCCGGTAAGTGTTACAAGTACAACTGAAATCAGGAATGTCCAGACTATCCGGTGAAAAACAATCTCATCAGAAGGTACAGATTTAAGCATCTTCCAATATCCGGGGAGGAATCCCCAGGATATAAAAGCCAGGAGCGCATAAAAAATTCCGGCTGCACTTGTTTTTTTTTCTAATGAAACCGGGGCATTCATATTTTTCTCCGGATAAGATTGTATTTTATAGTACAGGAATTTCCTCTGCTCCAGGCTTGTCAATTATCTTATAAGAAAATACAATAATTGCTTTTACTCCAAGGGTATTTCTATTTCCGCCGCACCCGGATTACGGCTGAGAATAATTTTACATCCTGTTTATAAAGAGATGATTATTATCGGCATTTAAAACTTGACTTTGTATTAATAATAGTGCGGAATTACCTTCATGAAAGGAATATCGCCATATATAATCCCTCCCCTGTTATGCCTGATAACAGGATATTCACTTGGAATTGTTTCACTTATATGGGGGAAGTTTAAGAAAGAGAATATACTCCTGGTATTGATCTGCTTCTGGTGGACTCTTCTCTCATATCCGTTTATTTACCACAACATAGAAACTGATCCTGTTAAAGTTATGAATTTTGAAAGGATAATTCACTCTCTCTTTGTTTTTCTCCCGGTTGTCTCTATTTCATTTTTTCAGGTCATAACCGATAAAGTAAACAAACTGATTATCGGCGCCTCTCTGGCAGCCAGCCTTTTTCTTTTACCTTTTGTTCATACAGATCATTACTTTTACGGATTTTATACATACGAATGGGGGATGATTGCCAAGGGGGGACCAGCCTTTAACGCTTTCACTCTTTATGCATTACTATCAACGATCTATATATTTTTTCTTTTTATAACAGAAATTATTATTGAAAACAACCATGTTAAAAAACTTAAATATTATTATCTCTTCACTGCTTATTTCATCTGCGCATTATTAACATTCACAAACGCGCCGGCAATGTCCGGATACGGCATCTATCCCCTTAGCAACCTTATATTTATACCTCTGGGAATTATGACTTACGGAGTTTTAAGGTACAGACTTGTAAGAATAAGCAGCGTTCTGCACGTGACATTTTTCTGGCTTGCTCTTTCATCAATGATTGCAGTACCGAATTTTTTTGTATTTATTCTATTAAAAAATATTTTTAACATTCTGTCATCATTCAACCTGGCTGTTTTTTTTCTCCTATGGTTCTTTATAAACTATTACTACTTCATTAAAATTCAGCCCTTAATAAATCAGTTATTCAATAAACATAACTTTAATCTTTCCAGAATGGAAAAAAGTTTTATCAGAGATCTGGCTATGCTTAAGAATCTTGATGAGCTGGTTTATCAGATGGTAACGATGCTCCGGAAAACTCTAAGTGTTAAATATACCTCACTCTATATTCGAAGAAGCTATTCCGGAAATTTTACAGATTCACGGGGAAACCTGATTGATATAGACATCAGGTTAGAACAGATATTATTAAAAGGCACTTTCTTTGAAAAGAGTCTTATAGAATCGAATGATACGGCAGATAATACTGCGCCCGTTTTAATCCCGATATTTATATCCTCCAAAAGCGAATATATTATACCCCTTATTCATCAGAATGAACTGATAGCTATTCTGACTCTTTCAGAAAGAATGGACCATAGAAGACTTAAAGAGAACGAAGTACGGTTCATCTGTAATATAAGTACATACGCGACTATAGCTCTGGCTAACTCCGTTATGTACCAGAATCTTTCTGATATAAAAGATAACCTTGAAAAAATAGTCGAAGAGAGAACTGCCTTAATAGAACTGCAGAAAGCCGATATGGAGAGCGATATTCAACTGGCAAGAAAAATTCAGTTGTCACTCCTTCCGTCAAATATTCCCAATCTGAAAAAACTCGATGTTGCATACAGATACGAGCCGATTATGGGTGTGGGGGGAGACTTCATCGATATCCATTATAGAGAGGGGATGAATGAATTCGGAATATTTATCTGTGATGTATCTGGACACGGATCCTCCTCGGCGATGATAGCCTCCATGGTTAAAATGGCACTCCACTCCTGGGGAAAATTTATTCTTAATCCTGCTCAGGCATTTGTAGAGATTAGAAATCTCTTAAAAGGAAAAATAGGAGATAATTTTATAACTGCGTTTATGTGCTGCATCGATTTGAAAAGCGGAGTAATAACTTCAGCATGCGCCGGTCACCCGCCAATGGTCATTATCCGGAAAAATGGAAATATTGAACTTGTTAAACCTTCAGGCAAAATACTTTTTGATTTAATAGGCTCTGAATATGAAGAAATTAAAAAAACTTTGAATGATGGGGATAAAATTGTTTTATACACAGATGGAGTTTTTGAGGTAATCGAATCTTCAGGAAAAATGATTGGGGAGGATAATTTTATAAAGATACTCTCGGATAATTTTACTCTCTCCTCGGAGAAGTTGTGTCAGAAAATTTATGATATAATATTTACACCTGAGGGAAATATTATTGAAGATGATTTTGCATTGCTGGTCGCGGAGTATAAGGAGTAATGCCCCGCCCCTCTGCCCTATCGGGC
>JBBRFT010000197.1:0-7003 GCA_038241375.1 Spirochaetota bacterium | reverse complement strand
GGTCGACGTGACCGATGGTGCCGATGTTACAATGCGGCTTGTTCCGCTCAAATTTCGCCTTCGCCATTTTTGCCTCTTCTACATTAGGAAACCGGGGCGCTCGCCCATTGTGCGAGCGTACAAACGGCTTAAAATATGACGTGCAGGTCTGCCCTAATGTCGAAGCTGTATAGAACGTGCTAATTAGCCAGTTTTGGAACAATCGTTTGCTTTTAGAGGGATAAAGCCTGTCTGAAATAGACTCACCTGATTAAATAAGTAGAGACGCAGCATGCTGCGTCTCTACTTATTCCTATAATCCATTAATACTAAAAATTCTAATTCAGACAAAGAGGGTAAAAATATAACTATCTGCGACCCTTATTTGTGTTTGTTCCTTTACTTATTCCGGCAATAAAGATTCCAGCCATTTCAACTTTTACGCTCTTTTTTTCAGGGAGTTTTTCGTAGACATCCTCTTCGCAGAGAAGATCCATAACCTGTGGACCGATTTTAGCTTTTACAATCGGTACTTTTCTAAGTTTGTAAATTTTAGGTATCTGATCAATTACCGCCTTGGGTATATTTGCGTTCTTAATCTTATCCATTCTTTTCTCAAGTATTAGGATCGTTGTTGTAATCTTATGCTGATCAACAAGATCCTTCTGTGTTGTCATCTTTTTTTCCATTCTCTTCTTGAGAATAAAATATCCTGCAACCAATGCTGCGATTACTATTGCTAATATTATATACAATATCCACCATTCCACTGAATTACCCTCCGATAAAATAATTTGTACTATTAAAAAAAAAGCGAATCTGTATAATAAAAAAAATACCGCCGGTATAGCCGGTAAAATATAATTTTACACCTGATACGGCTTTGTTTCAAGTCAGGTTTAACTCTCCTAATATTTTAATTCCATAGTCAAGTTAAATAATGATCTATTTTATAAATCAGAACGGTAACTATTCAATTTTAGGTGCAACGTGTGATATCCGGTTTTCATCCTGCTATAAACAGGTCGATGCTGTAAAAAATTGATAATAGCAGACTCTTCCCATTCTATAGCTGTTTATGAGCGAATTAGGGAACTCCTTGTCATTCCAGCGATGTCGGAAATCCAAAAGTTCTTATTTTAAGAGATTAAAACAGTACTTTTATGTCACTTCGTTCGGGATGACAAAGCTTTAATTAACGAAAAAACTGAAATAAATTTAATTTTGTTATGTTATTTAACTTTTTCAGTTATAAATATTTATATCTTCTTTTTTTTATTGAAAAGATAGTCCATGGATTTTTAATGTTCATGATAAATATTTATTATTTAACCCGTTTTAATCAGATCATTTAAATATTAATACGGTCCGAACAAATAAAATACACAGGAATAACTGTATGGAACCTAAAAAGGTCACACTCAAATCTCTTGAAAAGATTATTGAGGACATTAAAGAGGGATCAGAGAGCTCAATAGGCAACTATCTGTTCAAAGGATTCAGAATTCAGGTGAGCAAGTATAAATCATCGGGAACTGAGCGGTATATGAGGCTTTATAAATCAAGAAGAGAACAGGGTCTCTGTGTAAGATGCGGTATAAAAGTGACCGATAAGAATCTTAAAACGGGGAAACTTTACAGACTTTGTGAACATCATAGGGAAACAACAGATAGAAAACAGAAATAAAGCCTATTCACGGCTTTATTTCTTTCTACATCTATTTTTTAGATATTGAGTATATTACAACATCCTGCAGCGGAACATCCTGAAAATAGCCTTTATTACCAGTCTGAACTCTTTTAATTTTATCAACAACATCCATCCCTTTTACAACTCTGCCGAAAACACAGTATCCATACCCCTCTGTTGTGGGAGATTTATAATCAAGGAAAAGATTATCAGCTACATTAATAAAAAACTGAGCCGTTGCACTTTGCGGTTCCATAGTTCTTGCCATGGCTATCGTTCCTATTGTGTTAGAGATTCCATTAGCTGCCTCATTTTTTACAGGAGCTAATGTTTTCTTTTCCCCCATTCCAGGAGTAAATCCTCCGCCCTGAATCATGAAATTTGCGATAACTCTGTGAAAAATAGTTCCGTTGTAAAAACCGTTATTAACATAAGTTAAAAAGTTCGCCACAGTATAAGGAGCTTTATCCTGAAAAAGTTCCATTTCAACATTACCCATAGATGTTTTCATAATTACAGTCGGATTTCCGGCTGAGTATAAGGAAGTGCCCAATATTAAAAATAAAGTCAAAATCATAGATTTAATTTTCATTTTCGCCTCGTTTAGTTTTTATGTTAGTTAAATGACATCTGCTCCGCTGATGAATTTATAAAGAGCCATCCGGTATCACTTATTTCTCATTAAGCATGTACTATTTTTTCTTATTCTTTTTTAGTATCGAAATTTTATTCTCTATATCGATCATCTGGTCTCTCATTGCTGCTGCTTTTTCAAATTCGAGATTATCAGCTGCTTCGAGCATCTGTTCTTTCAACACAACTTTTAATTCTTCAAGCTCTTTAAGATTGTTACTGCGGTACGATGATATATTCTCCGCTACATAATTGATATAAGAGTTTTCTTTCATGTACTCTCTTTCAATCATATCGATAATCTCTTTCTTTATCGATGCAGGTTCTATATTATTATCAATGTTAAACTGCTTCTGAATCTTTCTTCTTCTGTCTGTTTCGTCAATCGCCTGCTGCATGGAACCTGTTATCCTGTCTGCGTACATTATAACTTTGCCGTGAAGATTTCTCGCTGCCCTCCCCGCTGTCTGAATAAGCGAGCGCTTGGAACGTAGGAATCCCTCCTTATCCGCATCAAGAATCGCCACGAGAGAGACCTCTGGAATATCAAGTCCCTCTCTTAAAAGATTAATCCCGATGAGGCAGTCAAACTCCCCCTTCCGGAGATCACGGATAATTTCGACTCGTTCTATTGTATGAATCTCTGAATGAAGATATCGTGCTTTAATCCCTACCTCTTCAAAATAAACTGCAAGGTCTTCAGACATTTTTTTTGTGAGAGTTGTAACAAGAACACGTTCATTAGCTTCAGCTCTTTTCTTTACCTCTCCGATGAGATTATCCACCTGATTAAGCGCGGGACGGATTTCAATTTCGGGATCAAGAAGTCCCGTGGGGCGGATAACCTGTTCAACAATATTCTCCGATTTTTCGAGTTCATAATCCGATGGTGTTGCAGAGACAAACACCGCGTGTTTTATCATGTTTTCAAACTCTTCAAATACAAGGGGCCTGTTATCCAGGGCCGAGGGGAGACGGAATCCGTAGTTCACAAGATTCTCTTTACGCGCCCGGTCACCTGCATACATTCCACGTACCTGTGGGAGTGTTGCGTGAGATTCATCCACAAGGAGCAGATAATCCCCTTTGAAATAATCAATCAGGCATGAGGGTCGCTCACCTTCATCTCTTCTGTCCATTATGCGTGAATAGTTTTCTATTCCGCTGCAATAGCCGGTCTCTGTGAGCATTTCTATATCATACTTAGTGCGGCTTTCCAATCTCTGCGCTTCAAGGAGTTTTCCCTGTTTACGAAAGACCTCCAATCTCTGTTCAAGCTCTGCAGATATCATCTCAACGGAAAGTTTCATATCATCCGGATCGGCAATGAAATGTTTTGCCGGAAATATAACGCAGGCATCGGTTTCATGGAGCACCTCTCCGCTCACAGGATTAAAAACTGTAAGACGCTCTATCTCATCACCAAAAAATTCTACCCTGAAAGCCTCCTGCTTTAAATAGGCAGGATATATATCTACAATATCCCCCTTCACTTTGAACATCCCCCGCGTGAAAGCGATGTCATTTCTTGCGTATTGAATTGCAATTAGTTTCCGAAGCAGTAAATCTCTCCCCACTTCCTGACCCGGTTTAATAACAATATGAGATTTCTCAAAATTTTCAGGTTTACCAAGACCGTAGATACAGGAGACTGATGATACAACAACTACATCTTTACGTTCAAGAAGTGACGAAGTGGCCTTCAATCTGAGCCGGTCTATCTCATCATTTATCGATGCATCTTTTTCTATATAAAGATCTGATGAGACAACATATGCTTCGGGCTGATAATAGTCGTAATATGAAACAAAATATTCGACGGCATTATCGGGAAAAAATTCCGAGAACTCACGAAAGAGCTGTGCTGCAAGAGTTTTATTATGAGTAAGAACAAGTGTCGGCTTGTTCACAGATTCAATTATTTTAGCCATGGAGTATGTTTTTCCCGAGCCGGTTACACCCATGAGAGTCTGAAGCCGCTTCCCTGTATTGATCCCTCCCACAAGGCTATCGATAACTTTAATCTGGTCCGGTGAAGATTTATATGGAGACACTACTTTAAATTTTTTCATTATAACCTTTAGCTTTCTCTGAAAGATATCCTCTCAAACAAGACATCTAAAATCTGTAGTGAACAAAATCAAGTAACATTTCAGATATAATTAACGATATCATTTTACGAATGAAATATTACATAATCTGTCATTTCGAAGAAGCGATAGCGAATGAGAAATCTTATTCTTGCATTAAATTTAAGATTTCTCACATACGTTCGAAATGACAACTAAAACTTCTTCTGTCATTTCGAACATCCTTCAGTTCTTCAGGTGAAAATTCGCCTTATTTTAATAAATCAATATACGATGACAAAATCTAATTAAGTTGTTAATACTGCTCTATAAGATATAAAATTATCTTTTCTGAATTAATTCCCGATAGGCGGATGGTGTAATGCCACGGTTTTTATTAAATGCACGACTGAATGTGCTTAGACTTTCAAATCCTACGGAATAGGCAATATCAATAATCGATGTATCACCTTCAAGCATCACCTTCGCCTTTTCAATGCGGTAATCATTTATATACTCACTGAACTTTCTGCCGGTACATACAAGAAAAGCTCTACCGAACCGTCCGGGACTCATGCCAACTGATCGGGCAGCACCTTCACGAGAAATATCATACATGTAATTTTCAGCGATGTATTCTTCAACTTTTTTTATCTTATGCTCTGTATCAGAAGAGACGATATAATCCTCCTCTTTGCCGGTATAAGACTCTTGAAAAACAGGTTTCTCATTAGAGGTTATCTCTATAGAATTTTTATTCTCCGGTTCATGCGGCATAATAGATAATTGAAGAGTACGGTCTGTATTATAATCTGAAAAAATCTTTGTCCGTAATAATAACAAAGGTATAAAAATAAAAATTCCGATTGAAGATATAACGCCAATAAGGATGAGAGTAAACGCCGGAGAATTTGCCGATTTCCGGTAGGAATAGTAGTTATATCCGATCCCGTACCTCTCACCACCGGCATTAATTATAAACTGGTTATAATTGACATTATTTATCCGTACAAAATACCGCTTCATCATATATGCGTTAACAGGATGAATTTCCTGTTCAGTATTTGAAAATCTCCACCTTCCAGGTGTAAAATCATTCAGAACAATAGACTGCGGTTTTGGAAAATCGGGATACTTTGTATATACCCAGTTATATGGAGGGACTGTCAGCTTTACAATATAATCAACCTCATCCGGTATAGATGTAAAATCTCCTGTACGAATTGCATCGGCTAAATAACGGTTCTCAACTCCCCGTTTATCATCATAGGAATTTTCAAATTGTGCAAGAGCAACATACCCCATTGTTGAGAATATAAGAATATTAATAATAAAAACAGACCCCGTTACTTTAAATGTTAGCGACAATTGATGAAGATTACTATGAACATACACCACAGCATAGAGAGCATAGGCAATAAGAAACAGAGCACTCACAGCTGAAATTATTGTAACATATGGAAGCGCGCGAAAAAAAATATAACTGGAAAGCAGGGCCACTTTTACAATATCAAAAATTACAAGAAGAGCAAAATTCCGTCCGTTCCAGCCACCATAAGTTGAAGGAAAAATAAATCTTTGAATAATATTTTTTTTTGAATTATTCCTTTCATCAAAGAGTACATTCCGGACAAAAACAATAACAGTCCATCCGTAAAAAATCATAACAACAAGAGGAATAAGTTTTGAGCTGTAAACAGGCGCGTAACCGGTTTCACGGAACTGTATGCCGCCGCTTAGAGCATTATAAACATAATCTCCATAAACTGCTGCGGATAGCACAATCATTATAATTAAAACTACATTAGATTCACGTCGACAACGTTCCCCTGCAAAACTATATGCAAAGAGTACAAGAAAAATAAGTCCAAAAGGTGCAAGAGCAGCAAGATACCACCCGTAAGCGCCAGGCGGAGAATAAAATGAATATGTTATAAGATGACCCGCTTCATAAAGAAACGCAAAGGCAAAATAACATGATAGATACCGGTGTGCCGGATCACTCTTTTTCCTGACTGCAAGATATATAAAGATTACAAATGTCAGCATTGCGGGAGCAAAACGTTCGAATGAATATTGTGAAAATAAAATGATCTGCTCAGGGTCCATGAACTCGCTCCCGGTAAATAAAGATTCAATATACTATAATTCTGCAGACATGAATTGGTAACTGCTTATGATCTGTTTTTTAAACCGCTGAATAAAGACTATTATTAATCAGAAGTAATTCCTGAATTTTTTTACAATAGAAAAAGCATACATATCCCCCGCCGCCGAAGGCGGCGGGGGATATAAAATCGTTTACTTTACACTAAAATATACATTCATAAATTAATATAGATTAGTAATTGAAATCCAATATACAATTTCCGGATAATGTTCAACAATAAGGCATATCTATTATATAACTTATGAATTGAAACAAAAAAATTTTTCACATAAAAAATCGCGCTGTCTCTTAAGACAGCGCGACTTTTATGGTTCCGCCTTTTTGTAAAATAAAATTTTATACGCCGGATGACTGCTTGAAAGTATCATCAGCAGGGGTAACTGTAGTCTTACCTGCGTTAATATCATATTTGTATTGAGTTGTTTTAACCGCTTTTTTTATAAAATCCCAGTTCATAACAGC
>JBBRFT010000196.1:0-7025 GCA_038241375.1 Spirochaetota bacterium | reverse complement strand
ATCAATCCTGTATATAATATCCGATTCTCTGTTTATAAACTCCTCTGTGACAAAGCTTTTATCAAGCCGTTCAAGAGTATTATAATCAAGATCCCTGATCCATGGTTCATCAACAAAATTTAAAAGAAGCTCTTTAACTATCACCGGATTTGAAAAAAGTTTCTTATAGCCTGAATCGTGAGAGTTATATTTTTTTGACATGTAATCACCTCTATATAGATACGTTTGCCGGAGCTGGTAGAAGTAAAATTTTTTTGATTGGTAGAAATTTTTTATGGTTAGTTTCGATGATCCTTTTTGAAGTTAGTGAAACCTCGGGTAGGTCATGTTAACTGTTTCCATAACGGTACATTGTCAGAACAAAGATTTCGGGGATTAGCAGGATTAAATAGTGAACTCAGAACGGGCCATGTTAATTTTTAGAATAACAGATTTCTGCAAATAAAATTCTCCGTAGTACAAAAATGTTATCTGCTTAATCCTGGAAATCTACTGAATCACAGGAATCTTGTTCTGACAGCTGACTCATTGAAGATTAATTTTAGCAAACTACCTGTTCAGTTTCTCTATGTCTGCAGACTGCAGAAAACAGAATTAAAAGTAGTGCAACTATAAAGTTTTTTTTAATTTGAACATTTTAGCAATTTTCCTTTTTTCGTTTTTATTTTATGAACTAGAAATAATAATAGATAGTTGTATTATTGTTTTCCTTATTCGGTATCAGAACTGCCTTCTACATCGCAGATTGTATCTCCATCAACAATATAGATGACAGCAGCTTTCTCTTTTTAGGAAAATGCGTTTTACCTGTGGAGAGTCTATATAAATACTCTGATTAATCAAGAGTCAGAATGTATTTTACTTGTGCTGAGCCTGCCGAAGCATCAGCAGCTTCGACAAGTATCATTCTTGACAAAATATCCACTACAAGTCTCAGTTAATTAAATTTTCCATGGAATACATAAGTGCAGAGCAGGATAGACAATTCTATTCCTGGCGGTAACCTTATCAATTTTACAGATTATCCATTTCTGCAATCAAAACATCAGACCTTGCTGCTTCTAAAAAAAATACATCGCTGTAAAAATAAATCCATAATTCAGATCACTATAAAGATCAGTGGGATCTCCCTCCTCTTTATAATTAAGGTATTGAAATCTGACTCCGGCATTAAATGCAGTGTCCATTGACGGGATGTAGTAAGAAAAAACTAATGTGGAGTTATTACCTAAACCACGATAACTGTAATTCGATTTATTAGCTGAAACTGTGTTTCCAGAAGTATCATTCAGAAAATATCCCTGAAAATCCATGTAAAAATACAGCAATGATGTACTAACTGATAATTTAAGATTTCCCGAAACCGGCAGAGAAATTAAAACTCCGCTGCCCGGCCCTGAAATAGAAAATTGATTATTCCAGACATCTATAGAATATGTATATGCAGAATTTGAGATTTGAACATTACTCAATTCGGTTTCGTTAAATTCAATCATCTTATATCCTGCGAAAATCTTAAAATAAGAATTAAAGGAATACATCAGGTTGAGTTCAACGTCAAAACGTTTTGTGGTTCATGTTACAGTGACATCTTCAGCTGCGGGGAGTTTAACTGTATATTTCGCTTCTGAACCCGGCAGACTCAACATTGCCTGACCGCTGATCATATATCTATCATAAAACTGGTATGAAACAACCGCAACACTTAAGGGTACCGTAACCAGGAGATGGCCCTGTCATTTCAAAACAATATAGGGAGTACTCAAAAACACGGTGATAAAATATTTTTCCTTTCGGCAGTAACAGACGGCAATGACGGCTCGTCTGACGCCGCTGGAGCTTTTGCGTCACTTGACCTGTATTGACGCGGAAAAGAGATGGGGCTGGACCCGGAGAAATAAATAACCGTCAGCGATTCCTATCATTTTTTCGAAAAGATTAAAGAACTTTTTCAAACAGGGCCGACGGGAACGAATGTCTGCGGCATCCAGGTGTTGCTTATAATTTAACTGGAAGCTAAAGGCGCACTGAATTAAATCTGTTTACCCGTTATTAATAACCGGGTATATATCCTGCTATCCAATCATGCCATATTCCTGAATAACCTGTCTTATTTTTTTATTCTATATATTCCGCAAATAGAGTTAAATCATTGACAGAATAATTATTATCTGTTAAAATTCAGGCAATTCTTTTATAATAATATATGAAAATAGTTATATAAATCGAAAGATTCATATAAACTTCAATTATGATATTAACCTATAGGAGTATTACATGAAAAACAATATTATCACTACTCTCCTCCCTTTTATACTTCTAATATTCATTCCGCTGACGACCCTTCATGCAGCCGATCTCAGCATAGGAGCTACAGCATGGTATACAGCATGGGATTACTCACAGGATGGTCCTGACGGAGTTAAATATGATCCTGCATTCCTCTACGGTCCTGTTCTCTCACTTGCCATGACACCAGATATCAGCATGTCCTTTGTTTTTCTTTACGGAAAATTCCAAATGAATTTTGAGTCCAATAACAGCTCAATAGATCTCAGCAGGTATGACAGCGACCTTACGCTTAATTACCGTATAAGCAGTTATTTCAAAATATTCGCAGGAGCAAAATATTTTGGTTTCACATGGCCCGGCGGTGGCAAACATGCCGCTTTAGGGCCGGGAACCGGCATAAGTTCAATATTCCCGATAGGAGGAGACTTCTTTATCCTGGCTTATATTTCGGGACTGTATCTAATGGGAAATGAAAATGGTGACACATCCAGGAATTACGATGTAAAAACTAAAGAATACGGCGGAAATGGCAGCATCTCACTTGCATATTACATTCCAACTACTTCAACAACAATCAGTCTTGGAGGGAGATACCAGCAGCTCTGGATAAATTATGAAGAACATCCGGAAGGAATTGAAAACAGCCTGAGCAAATTCTACGGAGTTACAGTTACAGCAGTATATACATTTAATATTGAATAAGAGGTAAAACCGATGAAAAAACTGATTCTATTAGCAGCAATTGCATCTATACTTATGGCAGCGTTTCTTCCTTCTAGCGCTGCAGCAGATATCACTGTCGGAGCAACTACATGGTATACATGGTGGGATTTTGATAAAGAAAATAATGATGCCAACAAAACAAAGTTCGATCCTACTTTTCTTTATGGCCCGGCTTTATCTATAAAATTCAATGATGATATTAACATGACCTTTGTTTATCTCTATGGTAAATTTGACATGATAGAAACAAATGGTACAAATACTATAACAAGGACAGACAGTGATTTTGCACTCAACTACAAAATCAGTAATTATTTTAAACTGTTCGCAGGTGCAAAATATATGAGGTTTAAAATGGAAGCCATGGATCATGCAGCTATCGGCCCTGGCGCAGGTATTAGTGCTGTGATTCCGGCTGGTGGAGATTTTTTTATCCTGGGAAATATCTCAGGGCTTTACATCTGGGGACAGGAAGACCATTCACAAGGTGAAAGTTCTAGTTTTAATGAATATGGAGCAAACACCAGTATCTCGCTTGCTTATTATATAGCATCTGCTTCAACAACTCTAAGCCTTGGGGGAAGATACCAGTATATTAAAACCGCATATACTGATTCAACAGACAGCGATATAACTCACCAGTTTTATGGTGTAACACTCTCTGCAAATTACTCTTTCAGTATTTAGTATTAATAATACCGGATTTAAATAAAAAAGTGTGCCGTAAAAAAGCACATTTTTTATTATTAGAGAATTATCCGGATTTACGACCGGAACGTATAAACCCGTCCGCATAGTTTATCAGCTTTACATTGTCTTTTTATGAAAATGTGTTAAACCTGCGGAGAGTTTATTATAAATACTCCGCAGGTATAGAAACCTGCTGAATTTCATCAGTAGCTTCAACAAATATCAAACTTGACAAAATATCCACTACGAGTCTCAGTTAATTAAATTTACGCGACCCTCACGAGGAGGAAAGTGTCGACGGTGACATGGATGTCAAGAGACGACCTTCGCGTAAATGTTAAAAAAACAGCTTTTTCGATTATTTAAAGTAACAGCCAATAGAAAATAAAATCAACACCTTTATCTTTTTTAAAATTTAATAGGGCTTTTAACGGATATTGACATATTATATCAATGTTACTCTCAAATCTTGAAATATATATAACTAATGGCAATTCGCAAAATCAAAATTCAGGAAGCTTTATGAAACTTAAAACAATTATCATCTCTGCGATTCTGGGGTTTACACTTGCATCACCGCTAACTGCGGAGTTTGTTTTTATTACCGATGGTTCGATTTTACAGGGTAATGTAATCGGCGATACTGCAGGCGCAATTACATTTGCGGTTAAGAATGGAGGAACAAAAGTAATACCAAGAAACAAAATAATGCGGATACTCTATACCGAATTTTATATGGGGAAGATCTTTGTTAATAAAATCGACGGCACTGTTATTGAAGTATATATGGTGGATGAAGATACCAACACGTATACTTTTCGAAAGGATATAACTAAACCGGTTGAATTCATAATAAAGAGAGAGGAAGTTCTCTTCACCACACGGACAAATCCTGTGGGATTAACCGGCAAAGCATCAAGCGAAACAATTTCAATCGAATGGAAGGCTCCATACACACCAGTGAGGCACTACAAGGTATATGTCAGGAGCGGTAATGAGTATAAACTCTACAGCGAACCTTCAGGGAAGAGCGAAACGCTTAAAGGGCTAAAGGGAAACACTGATTATAAAATCAAGGTAACTGCAATTGATAAAGACGGAATTGAATCTATGCCGAGTAATGAGATTAAGATTAAAACTCTGAACATCCCGCCTAATCCGCCTGAAAAGATTAAGGTAAAGCGTGAAGTAGAGAAAAATAATAAAAAGATGAGCGCAAACATTTCATGGGCAAAAGCAAATGATGTAGATGGAAAGATAAAAAGCTACAAGATCTACCAGTTAGATAAAAAAGAGCCTTATATCGCAAATTCAAATAATTATGAAGTAAAGAATCTTAATCCGGAGGATACATACTTTTTTTATCTTACCGCAATTGACGATTTTAACGAAGAATCCGATAAAAGCCGAAGAGTAAGCACCTATGATTACAAGGGTTATAATATAAGTATTCAGCCGAACTATATAGTGCCCTTTGGAACATTTAAAAAAGTACATAAATACGGCTATGGAGGACTTCTCTCCGGAACCCGCGAGAATACATTTTTTGAGGATTTTGAAATTGGTGCATCGATAGGCTACTGGCAGTACCAAGGGGTAGTTACCGAAACTGCAAGAGTCGATTATTCCATGATGGTACCGCTGATCTTTACCGCCGGGTACCGGTTTAATATTGCGGATATTTTTTATATTATACCACGCATCGGGCTTGGCGGGAGTTATAACTATATAAAATACCAGACCGAACCGGAACTCTATACAGGCTACGGGCTTACAATGGAACCAAGAACCAAATGGTCCATCGAACCGCTTGTTCTAGCCGGAGTTGCCTTCGAGTATGACATAACACACAGATTCTATCTGATGGCCGCAGCAGACATGGGGATGATAATAGAGATGCGCGGAGTTGTACCCTTTGCAGTGGCAACGTTTGGAGCGGGGATAAGGTTTTAGATATTTAATCGATAAGCTGAATATTGTAGAAGATCAACCGCTAGCCGGATATTTCAATATTTTGATCGGGAATAATGAGAAAAGCAGGATTTTTTAACAGAAGTGAAAACTTTTTACAGGAGCAAAGTTATGAAAAGAATAACAAAAATAATTCTTTTTTTTAGTATGATATTTATGGTTTCGTGTATGGATATGTATAATGATTTGGCGGATGAGTTTGACAATGGTGATAGTGTATCTACATACTACGCCGCCGTTACTAATGGATATCTGTACGCTTCATATGATGGAGGTATAACCTGGCAGGAATTGACAGCTTCCGGATCAAGAGACTGGAGTTCAATAGCTTTATCTCCAGATGGTTCGAGAGTAGTTGCTACAGTAACTGACGGGAAAATATACTGTTCAACGGATAACGGGTCAAGTTGGCCAATGCTTTATGATTTAGGGCTTGGGGATTCTCCATTAAATACAATAGCATTATCTTTAAATGGTAAATATATGGTGGCTGGTTCTGGTTCTGGAAGTATGGATCCAGGGCATATAAATGTATCAAGTAATTATGGAGTGTCTTGGTCGCCATTTACCGTAGGTTCTGACTCGGCTTGGAGATCAGTAGCCATATCTGATGATGGTAGTAAAATTGTAGGTGTAAATAATGGTTATTATATTCATACTTCAAGTAATAATGGTGTATCATGGTTTTCTAGAGCGACTAATGATAACTGGTTTTCTATCTCTTCATCTGCTGACGGCTCTAAACTTGCGGCTGCAGTTGGTAGTGGAGGTTTTTATACTTCTAGCAACAGTGGAGTTACATGGGGCTTACAAGCTGGTGCCGGATCGAGAAATTGGAGATCAATAGCAATGTCGTCTGATGGGTCAAAAATTGCTGCTGTAGTTGAGAATGGTAATATTTATATTTCGAAAGATAGCGGTATAACATGGGTGTCAAAAGAAAGTTCTCGTAATTGGAGATCAATCACTTCATCTGCAAATGGAAAAAAACTAGCGGCTGTGGTATGGAATGGTCACATCTATATTTCCAATAATAGCGGCGATACATGGAGTGAAAGTGTGGGGCCTGTTATTCGGGATTGGATTTCAATAACTTCATCGAAGTTGTAAAAAAATTTGTCTTCTATTGTTTAATTTTTTGAATTTCACATTGTCAGAACAAGATTACGGGGATTAAAGGATTACCAGGATTAAATTGCGAAACTATGGCAGACCATGTTAATTTTTAGAATTACAGAATTCTAAAAATGAAATTCTCCGTAGCACTAAACTGTTAACTGGTCAATCCTGTAAATCTATTGAATCATAAGAATCTTGTTCAGACGGCTGACTCTTTGAAGTTTACTTTT
>JBBRFT010000195.1:0-7098 GCA_038241375.1 Spirochaetota bacterium | reverse complement strand
GACAGGTATTTTTTTCAAATTAAGCCTGATCACCGGGAACACTCCTCCAAAAACCCTCCCTTAGCGGGAGGGTGATTATAACAAAACTCAGTCCATATCCTGTATTTTTCTGAGATCCGATCTCTTACCAAGAAACAGCAGTACTGAATTCACCGGGATCACTTCATTTGCAGTCGGCGCAATCTTCATATTTTCCCATTCAGGTTTATCGGGATTCCAGCTCTCGTTCCCCTCAAGATACTTTATTCCCAGAATCTGACACTGAAATCTTGCTCCGATCTGCAAATCACGAATGCTTACTCCGATAAAACTTTTCGGGGGTTTCACATTCATCACCACATATTCTCCGGCAAGTGGAATATAATCGAGAACATTCTTCATGGAGAGCTTTTTACCGAGCCATGCAGCCACATCTCTCTGCGGGAATATAATCTCCTGCACACCGATCTGCTCAATAATTTTATAGTGATTTTCGGAGTAAGCACAGACAATTATTTTATGTATACCAAGTTTCTTTAAATTCAGTGTTACAAGAATATTCAAACCAAGATCAGTGCCGGCGCTTACAAGTACTCCATCCATACTCTTAAGATTAAGAGATTCAAGAAACTTGGGATCGGTCACATCCCCTTTAACGGGATTTTTTAAAAACTTCCCGGCCTGAGTTAATTTCGCGCTGTCGATGTCAATCCCTGTAACCTCGCTTCCATATTCAGCAAGAGATTTAGCCATGTGCATTCCGAAGTTTCCAAGACCTATTACAGCATATTTCTGCATAAAAATACTCCTTAAATTTTTTATTTCTTTTCATACGTACAGGTATCTAATTATTTTATAGGGTGCGTATGCTTCGCATACGCTGGAATGGGGGATTACGGGGGCAACGCCCCCGTAATCCCCCATTCCAGGCACTGCACGGAGCGCTGTGCCCCCAAAAATAAATTGCTACCACACTTATAAATAGAATCTTAGTAATTATTCCTTAACTTTTTAAATAAAAAAACTCTGTTATCCCGCAGCAGCTACTGACGGTTTTATTATTCCTGAGTCAGGAGAAACTGAAATTATTTCTGCCTGATATACAATCCCGACATTCCTGAAATTTTGCAGCTGAGAGTATCGGCATCTATAATTCTGAAAATCATCGGACCTATAATCGGATCATTGATGCTGATAATATCGCCTTTAACATCAACCTTCATACGTCCCTGCTTTATCCCAAGAAACGCATCGGTAAATCTGGCGCTTCCATGGGCAAATTCTACGGACTTTATCCGGCTCTTATCTTTCGGAACAAAAACTCCCGCTACTACGGAATTACCGCAGTAAGACAATGTAAGAATCAAAGAGATGAGAGCTGCAATTTTGAAAGCAGTTTTATATATAGCCATACTTAATTCTCAAATTCTCCACTGAATACAGATCGATCAGACTTTAAACTCGAACAGGGTTTCCCGGGTACTTTTCAAATTACCCGGGGAAGCCGTTCCATGATGAGTACCGTCGTTTCAAAAGATCACTTGTTAAGATCGTTAACATACCTTGTCGGGAACGGTAGACGTTCATATGGAAGATGATAGTATTCAAGTGTCGTATGCGCCATTGTATATACCGTATTTCTATATTTTTCAGACCATATTTCTGATAAAAGCTGAGCAGAGTTGATAGAGACTCCGATAAACAGGTTCCGTTCTTTCCCATCGGAGAATCGCCCCTCATCGTACTTGGTATAACCTTTTGTGTACCAGCCCATATCAATACTTAATATTCGAAGCGCAAAAGGGACATCAAATCCGAGATTTTTAAAACCTGCAGGCTTAAAGTTTATAAGATACTGCATTCCGCTGTAATCATTTACAACATCAAGTGAATACTTAAGCAGCTCACCTTTTTTGTATCCCGACCTGTACCCGGCAGATGGGATATATCCGATACTTAACCCGATAAATCCGTCAAGCATTGGTGAATAATCCAGTGCGGCTCCGATAAGAATACCCGTATAATCCGCTACAAGATCCTCGTATGAAAAACCGTATGCGGATGTATAAGCGTCTCCCACTTCGATGAGTAATCCCACTACCATGGTAGTCCCCATAGAATAGGCCCATTTCTGGCTTTGACCGTTTTCGGTCCAGTCAAAAATATTATATACAGCTCTCTGCACTATATAATGAGCATGCAGATGTCCTGCTTTATCCGATCCGCCGAAACTTGTATCTTCGCCAAACCAGCCCTCTCTTTGAGACTTCGGGCTATGTCTGTTCCCCCAGTCCCAGGTCTTCAATCCGAAGAGAAATACAGTCGGTGCAGTCCCTCCGAGTATAGCCCATCTGGTAATATCCTTTGAAGTTATTCCGTCATCGGGTAAATCATTCTCAATTACAACACTCTGATTTTCATTAACCGCACCCGTCTCCTGAGCTGTAAGAACAGATGAGATGAATAAAGATATAAAAAATATTATGCCAATGGAGAAACTTTTAAATTTAAAAAATGCATTCATGTAGGAAACCCTTAATTATTTAAATTGAGTAAAAACCGGGGAATTATAGATATTAAAGCGGATAAAGAAAGTTACACATCTATTTATTCATCAGCCTATACTTCTGTTTTTATTTCAGATTCTGATAACCCTCATCAATAAAAATAAATCTGTTTAAACGGTTATATCGAATAGTCCTGTCAAATTAAATAACAGAATGAAAACAGCAAGGATTTTTCAGATTTCCACAATAATTCCCACTAAAAAACATATATATAAACCCGTTAATGAAATTTTGAATAAAAACTCAAACTATAGCATTTAACTAATTAAATAGCATACAATCAGTCATTTCGAAGAAGCGATAGTGACTGAGAAATCTTTTTTTTGCATTAAATTTAAGATTTCTCACATGCGTTCGAAATGACAAGATCTAATTCAATCGTTAACTGCTATAGAAACAGATCCGGGAAAGAGCATCAGAATTGAAAGAGTCATAAATACCGAGAGATAAAGCCTCAACAATTATGATACAGTTTATTATCACAATTTATATATGACATAATCCTATATTAGTCTATTTATATTTTTTCAATAAAATATTATATTTTATTGACTACCTGGGCGCCCTGTATTAGAGTAGACTTACGGGAAGTACTAAGCGAAAAAGAACGAATTCGGTTTTTGTTCTTCCCTATTCATAATATTAAACGGAGGTTTTATAATGAAACAGGTGGAGAGTCTAGAGAAACTTACTAAATCTCTTAAGAAAAAAGAGATTGCAGCAACCGATGCAAAAACCAAAGGTCTCAGTACTGCTTATGGGAATCTGCTCCTTGAAATTAACCTGATCAAAACAAAAATGAAAAAAATGCAGATGGGCAGCTGATAAAAAAATAACATGACATATTATTTCACCGGCAATACCGCAGCAGACAAGAAATGCGGTATTGCTCTCCAGATCCGGGAATCCCCTGCTTACGGGTAACAGGTCATGCCTGTTCAGTATTTTTCTATTATTCCGATTCTACTCTTTGATTCAGACTTTACTCTCTTCATTGAATATAATCCAAGCAGCAGAAGAATAAATGAGAGCATGAAAAGTGACGACTCTATTCCATAATTATCCGCCATATAACCGGCAATCGGAGCAATAATTGTTATCCCCGCTGTCTTTGTCTGAGATTCTATTGACAGAATTGTCGCCTGCACGGAACTCTCTGCATAATCATCATACTGGGCTACAAGTATAGGCCTCCAGAGATTCTGAATCAGATAATAAAGTACGTATGATATAATTGCAATAACGAATAGTTTCAGATAAATACCTATTGAAGATAAAAACACCAGAATAAATCCCGCAATAATCATAAAAATAACCGCCCCCTGCACGGATTTAAATTTCCCGGCAAAAATATGAGATCCCCTTGATGCTTTCGCGGAGATAATATGGAGTATAAAATATACAACACCGATAATTAATGCAGTGCTCTCTTTTTCGGGGAATGTAAAATATACAGCAAGCACCAGAGCCTGAGCCTGTAAAATCGGCTGAAGATAATTTTTTGTTACTTCAAAAACCCCTTCAAACCCCATACTCTGAACAACAAGTTTTCGCAGATAAATATTGCCGAATGTGGTCTTAATGCTGCTGAATGTATGGCGAAATATCAGTTTCAAATTAACTTTATCCGCAAGTTTTTTATTCAGATAATCGGGATAACACGCCAGGTTCCATACCCCTATAATGTATGGGATTATCGAAAATATAAATACCCACCTGTAACTCTTAGAAAAAATTACAATAACTGTCGCGATGGCAACAGAAAGCGCACTTCCATATTTAGACCATGATCTTGTGTAGCCGTAAACTTTTGTCCTTTCAGATAACCTGTCGTTAATCCTGAGCCAGTCAAAGATCATAGCCTTATGAGTCCCCGTGCGGAAAGCATCACCTACAGAAAAAAAGAAAACAGCAGCAAAGAGTGGAGGATATGAGCTGGAAAAACCAAAAATTATGAAAGAGAGAATATAACTCCCCATTGAAACCAGCATAGAATTTTTTCTGCCGTATAAATCTGCAAGAGCACCGCTTGGTATCTCCATGATGTTTATGCATATGTTCAAAAAAGAAACAAGTATACCTATCTGAAGAAAATTCATACCGAGAGAGAGATAGAAAAGAATAAGAAATGGTTCTGAAAAATCAAGATTTTTCAAAAAACCGTACATGGAGAATCTAGTCATCATTTTCATATTAGAATGCCCTTTATTTTAAATCGAGGTTAAAACTTCAATAAGAATTATACCGGAGTATAATTCTTATTGTATAATGCAATTCAGCTCGCAGAAGGCAAGATTTTTTCAGATAACAATCTTAATTTACGAAGGCCTTAGTGCTTAGACCGAATGAATTTTAATTATAACCCTTGGAACTCACCCCCGGCTACTGCCGCGCCCCTCTCTTTGATGAAAAACAGAGGGGCTTCGTAAAAAAAGTTTTATGTATAAAAATCAATAAAATTTCTGTCTCAACCTCCCATCTCTTTCTTCCTAAAGAGAGGGGTCGGGGGTGAGTTTTAAAAGTTTGCAGTTTTACATGTTATTCTTTAATTAATAATTATACGGTCAAGGCTATAGTAAAAACACCTTCATTTTTTTGAAACTTTTCTAGTTTTAATTACCCTTTTTTTATATATTTGTTTTCCGTGTATAACCAGAAACCGGTAATATTTTATCTCCGCCGCGTCGGAGGCAATTTTACCACTAATTTTAAGCACTTACTCTTTTTACTGCTTTTTCTTGCAGGAGTTCTCAAATGTTCTTACAATAAAATAATCGGCATGGTATAACAGTATATCTCCCGACAGGCGGGTTTAAAATGAAATTTCGAAATAAAATATATTTATTAATGGCTGGGATATTTATGACTTCTACTCTGCTCTATGCAATGCATGAGGATTCACCGGAAGACTTCGATGAAACTCACTGGGAGAAAGCCACAAGTGGAATTGACAGATCACTTTTTTACGAGGGCCATGAAAAGGGGGGAAGATTTTATAATCCCTGGATGCCCATGCCGGAAAAAGGCTTCTCCAGAATGCTCAAATGGCGCATGGCGGATAAACCTGAATATACTGAAGACGAATTAAATCACCTTCCGGATGTTAAAACTCTCACTGCTGAATATATAAACAGTAACGACAACTTCATTACATGGCTTGGACATGCCTCAATTCTCATTAAAATTTCCGGCAGAGTTTTTATGCTTGATCCGGTTTTCGGAGAGATCCCTTTTGTTAAAAAAAGAAGAGCCCAATCAGCACTAAGCTATGAAGAGGCGGCACTTATCAGAGGTGAAGTAACGATTCTTCTCACTCACAATCACTATGATCATCTTGATACAACAAGTCTTGAAAGCCTCCCTTCCGGTACAAAATTTATTGTCCCCAAAGGTCTCGCTTCCACTATTCACGATATAAGAGAAGCTGAAGTAAGGGAGATGGACTGGTGTGAGGAACTGAATATAAATGAAATTAAAATTGCGTTTCTCCCGTCACAGCACTGGTCGAAAAGAGGTCTCTTTGACACAAATAAATCTCTATGGGGTTCTTTTTTGATTGATACCGGAAAGAAAAAAATATTTATCTGCGGCGACACAGGTTATACTCCAGTATACAGAGAGATCGCAGCCAGATACCCTGATATTGATTACGCATTCATGTCAACCGGAGCGTCACAGCCCAGATGGTTCATGTATTACTCTCATCAGAATGAGAATGAAGCAATCCGCGGATTTAAAGAACTGGGCGCGAAAAAAATGATCCCCATACACTGGGGTTCATTCTCGCTTGGAGATGAGCCCACTGGTTACTCAGCTATTCACATAAAGAATAAGTTCCCCGAAACGGTGATACTGGATGGAGGGGAAATTATTAAGCTGTAAGGCATAAAGAACACTTTCGCACAGGCTTGCCCGCCCCTATCCGCCCTATCGGGCACCTTTCCCCATGAATTGGAGAAAGGAACATAAGAAAAATTATTATTTATTCTCCTCCCATTCATGGGGGAGATGCCCGGTAGGGCAGAGGGGGCGGAGCGGGGCGGGCCAGATAATTACTCCACACACCTTACACAATTCCGGCCGCCCTCCTTCGCTTTATACAGTGATTCATCTGCTTTCTGTTTAAAAGATGCAAGATCAGTTGCTGTATCGGGGAATGAGCTTACTCCGATGCTTGTAGTAATAGATATATCCTGACCTCCAAGATGCTTTGAAAAATCGAATATCTCGACACCATGGCGTATCTGTTCTGCAATCTCCACGGCTGTATTCAAATCGGTTTCGGGAAGAAGAATTGAAAACTCATCTCCGCCGTAGCGTGCCATGATTCCATGCCTGCTTATAATTCTTCTGATAATTCCTGCAAACTCGATTATAACACCATTCCCGGCATCATGTCCTATAAGTTCATTAATTTTTCTGAAGTTATCGGTGTCGAGCATAAGAAACGAAACCGGCTTATTATTGCTCTGAGATATATAAAAAAAGTTTTCAAGAGCGTCATCAAGAAAAGCTCTGTTGTATAAACCTGTAAGTTCATCAGTTATAACAC
>JBBRFT010000194.1:0-7137 GCA_038241375.1 Spirochaetota bacterium | reverse complement strand
AGAATAGTAACTGAATCTCCGTTCCATTTAACTGCTTCCATAAATACCTCGATTTTTAATTGTTAATCCGGCACAGCGCTTCGCGCTGTGCCGGGAGAGTGGGATTACGGGGGCAGCGCCCCCATAATCCCACTCTCCCGCGTATGCGTATCATACGCACACTTGAAAATAATTCGCGACCCATTAGACCGGGCTGGTACTAATACTTTTTTATAATTCCCATAGTTAAAAATAAATCAGGATATTGGTTTCTCGTTTCTATTTACCTTGTATTTTTTCATACGGATAATATTCCCACGATCGTGCCATGAGACTTCGTCCATATGAATTCTTATAATCAGCAGACCCCTTCCGCTGTTCTTGAAAAAGTTTTCAGGATCTCTCGGGTCCGGGAGAGTCTTGTAATTGAAACCGGGTCCCTGATCCTCTATTTCATAAAAAACATATTCGGGGGTCAGCTCATATGTCAATTTAACAGTCCTCTCTTTATACGGCGAGAGGAGTCTTCTTTTTTCGATTTCGCTGTTAAACTCCTTCATCCCGCCGCTGTCCCGAAGTGAAGAATCAATTTCAAAATTTCCGTGAAACATTGCGTTTGAAATTGATTCCTGCAGGGAGAGTGATATATTTTCTGAAGTTGTATAGTTGAAAAGACCTGCCGGTACAAGATTTTTTGTGAAATTGTAATAGATAGTGTTGTTCAGATCCCCGTCATTGGGGACTTCCAGAACGCACTTTTCGTACTGTTTGTATATGGCCAGATTTTCAGAAAGTTTCTTCTGGAATTTCCTTTTAAGTATGGACCGTACCGACGATGTGAGATCATTGATGTCAAAGGGTTTTCGTATATAATCACTTGCTCCGTACCTCAGAGCCCGTATTGCATCTTCAACATTACCATGCCCGCTTATAATCAAAACCGGAATAGGTTCATCCATGCTGTTGATTCTTCGCAGAAGTTCAATACCGTCCATCTTCCTGAGTTTAATATCCGTAATTATCAGATCGGCATTTTGATCGGCGTTCTTCAGATAATACAAAAGATCTTCACCCTTTTCAAATGAAATTACATTAAAGCCCGCTCTCGAGAGCTTTTTCTGTATGGTAATGCGTATTACCTCTTCGTCATCAACTACAAGGATTGTTGGTAATGTATTTTCAGTCACTTTATTCGTCTCGCATCATGATTATTCAGGTTTAATCTTTGCGTCGTCATTTCCTAAAATAAGATGCCCCATCCTGTCGCGCTTTGTTTCAAGATAAAATCTGTTTTCATCCTTCGGAGCCATTTCAAGAGGGATTCTCCCTTCCACTTCAAGTCCGTATCCTTCAATACCGATTATCTTTTTAGGATTATTTGTTATGAGTTTTATTTTCCTGAGTCCAAGGTCAACAAGAATCTGTGCGCCAATACCGTAATTACGGAGATCTGATGGGAAACCGAGCTTGATGTTTGCCTCAACCGTATCCATCCCTGAATCCTGAAGATGGTACGCTTTAATTTTATTCCCGAGACCTATACCGCGGCCCTCCTGTCTGAGATACAAAATAACCCCAAAACCATGGTCTTCTATATACTGCATCGCGCTGTGGAGCTGTGAACCGCAGTCACATCTTCTCGATCCGAAAACATCACCTGTAAGACACTCCGAGTGAACACGAACGGGAACAACTTTATCACCCTCTATATCACCTTTAATCAGCGCAACATGTGTTTCATCGCCCACTTCTGTGTCAAAAGCAACTACTTTGAAGTTCCCGAAATCGGTAGGCATTTCAGCAGATGAAACTCTATTTACAAGGCGTTCTTTATGCTGTCTGTACTTAATCAGGTCAGAAATTGTAGCTATTCTTAAGCCGTGAATTTCGGCAAATTTATCAAGGTCCGGGCGTCTGGCCATTGTACCGTCATCGTTAAGTATTTCGCAGATAACGCCAGCCGGTTTAAGTCCAGCCATTCTCGGAAGATCAACTGCACCTTCAGTGTGTCCGGCTCTGACCAAAACTCCTCCTTTTCTTGCGGCAAGAGGGAATATGTGACCGGGGCGTCTCAGGTCCTCAGGGGTTGTTTTTTCATTAATTAAAACATGTATTGTATTAGATCTGTCCTGTGCGGAAATACCCGTAGTAGTCCCTTCCTGGGCGTCAACCGATACGGTAAAAGCTGTGCCGTATTTATCGGTATTCTCCTGCACCATAAGCTCAAGCCCCAGTTTAGCTGCTCTATTCTGTGTCATTGGAGCGCAGATAAGACCTCTTCCATGTTTCGCCATGAAATTTATTATTTCTGGAGTGCAATGCTCTGCGGCAATTACAAGATCCCCTTCGTTTTCTCTATCTTCGTTATCCACGAGGATAATCATTTTCCCGTTTCTTATATCTTCAATTACTTCCGGTATTGTGCTCGATTTCATTGTCTATCCTCCTGGAGATAATAAGGACAGATTTATTGTAGCATTTATAATTTCAATGTTTTTTTTATAAAGGGGGAGATATCGTAAAGACCGGATAAGTCAAAAATAAACAATTTATAAGAGTTTTTAAAATATTTGTGGAAATCAGGTTTGATTTTAATATATTAAACTATAAGTGTAAAAATGAAGTTTGGAATTTATGTATAGTTAATCGGAAAAATCCGGTAGAAAGGATAGAGAATATAGATGATTATTGAACAGATTTTAGTAGGTCATATGGCTGTCTGCTGCTATCTCATAGGAGATGAGGAGAGGAAAGATGCTGTTCTGATAGATCCTTCATCGGATTTCGAAAAAATTAATTCTGTAATAGATAAATATAGTTTTAATGTTTCGAAAGTAATTAATACGCACGGGCACTTTGATCATATCAGCGGCAACAGATATTTTATAAAAAAAACCGGCGCAAAACTCATGATTCATGAAGATGATTCCTATTTTTTGACAAAGAGTTTAAACCGGGTTTTATCTTTTATTCGAGGGGGGAGATTTGTCAAACATGAGGTGCAGCTCCTTAAAGATGGTGATATTATTACTGTAGGTACTTCTGAAATACGTGTAATTCATACACCGGGACATTCTCCCGGGAGTATATCTCTTTATTTTAACGGTAATCTTTTTACAGGGGATACTCTTTTTACAGAGGGGACCGGACGAACCGATTTTTCCGGAGGCTGCAGTGAAACCATTTTGAAATCTATAAAGGAACGTATTTTAACTCTTCCGGATGATACGATCATATGGCCCGGTCATCATTACGGACGTTTCCCTGTAACAACGGTAAGAGAACAGAAAAAATACTATTTATAAATGCTTATTCTTCAATTATTACAAAAGCAGCGGCATAATCGGTATCGTGGCTTATTGACAGATGTATTTTTTTATCTTTTAAGCTCTCTGGAATTTCTGAAATAAATGGCTTTCCGTTTTCGTCATTTAGGATTGTAACAGAGCAAAAATTCAGAGACGAGACTGTAGCTTTTACAAGAGCTTCTTTAGCTGCAAATCTTCCTGCGATATACTCCGCTTTCCTCGCAGCGGGAATATTTTTAATTTCAAGTTCAGATAAAAATTTACCGGTGAATTTGTCTCCATAATCATCGAGACTCTTTTTAATCCGGTTAATGTTTACAATGTCAATCCCTGTTCCGGTTATCATGCCGATTTTTCCACTTCATCAAGTATTCTGAAGATTTCGTCTCTGTCCGTTGCAATTACTATTGCGCCTCTGGCTTTCGCCGCATCTTTTATACCGTGAATATATTTAACAATATGTTTTCTCATCATATGGATTGCTCTTACACCATGTTCTTCCACCATAAAGTCGAAGTGTTCTTTCACCTGCTCAATAATTTCAGGCACAGTGGGAGTTTTGCCGCTGAAAATCCATGGATTTCCGAAAGTCCCTCTCCCTATCATAACAGCTTTGCATCCTGAATACTTCATCATCTCATATGCTTTTTCATATGAGTCTATATCTCCGTTGCCGATAATCGGTACCTTTGAGACAGCACATATTTCTTTTATTACATCCCAGTCTGCAAGTCCCGTATACTGTTGAGCTCTGGTCCTTCCGTGGACTGTTATAAATGTAACACCTGCAGACTCAAGAGCCTGTACAACTTCCAGATAGTTAAGAGAGTTGTCATCCCATCCTATACGTATCTTAGCCGTAACCGGAATCGATGTGTTCTTGACCACACTCTCTGTAATCCGGAAAATCAGATCGGGATCTTTCAGCAGAGCGGCTCCATTTCCTGAACCGCATACTTTTTTCGCCGGGCATCCCATATTTATATCAATCATATCGGGCTTCAGAGACTCCACAACTGCGGCCGCTCTCCCCATAACTTCAGGTTTTCTGCCGAATATTTGTATTGCAAGTGGGCGCTCTTCATTCGAAAACGAAAGTAAATCCAGAGTTTTTTTATTTGTCCGGACTATCCCTTCTGCGCTTATAAGTTCGGTCATGGTTAATCCGCAGCCGTGTTTAACGCAGATCTTTCTGAAAGATCCGTCTGTATATCCCGCTATCGGAGCAAGAACCAGAGGGGAGGGGAGTTTTATTTTGCCAAGTTCGATCACAATTTTTTACCTGAAAACGAATGCATCTACTCATAAACTGGTAGTAAAATTGATTCCCGCCGCGGCACAGGCGCGATGGAAACATAATTACCTGCCGTTTTGAGCAGTTACAAACGATTTGTCTTTTTGTGAAATATATTGTCAAGCATGATTGAATTACTATTATGTACAGGGCCGGGTTACCGTTGTTAAAAATAATATAATTAAATCTGTCGGAACTTATTAGCCAAAGAGGAGTTGTTTTAAAGATTGAGATAGAATATATTAATAAAAAAAAGAGATCTAATCGATCTCTTTTTTTTATATTTTAACCCGGCAACGTCCTACTCTCCCACACAGCTACCCATGCAGTACCATCGGCGATAAGAGGCTTAACTTCTGTGTTCGGAATGGGAACAGGTGTGGCCCTCTTTCTATAACCACCAGGAAAAATTTCTTTTCCGTTAATAAAACCATATAAATCGGTATCGTTTTTAATGTCAACACGATTCTTTATTTTTTAAATTTTTAGAAAAAAATTTAAAAAATAAACGTATTCGACTCTCTTTGAGAGTCGAATTTTTTAAAAAATTACTGTATCTGGTGCGAACTCTTCCTTCACTTTTTATTCAGTGAATGTACTATGCTTGTAACAGTCGCGTTATGGAATTCTTATTTTTTTTAATAAACTATCCGCGGAGACCGCTACGCCTGGAAACTCCCGGTGACACTATGCTCCGCTAATCCGGTTGCATCGGAGACAGCTTGTATTATAAACTCTCGGATTATACTTCCTGATGCAGCTGTCTTTTCCTGACATATGCCTACTGCTGTAGCAGAAGGCATATGTCACACTTTTGGTGTAATATACACTCACAGTAAAATGCTCACAACTCCGACTTCGATGCCGCTGAATTTCAGGAGCTGAAGATATTGACTTTGTGTTTAATGATCACCGCGAGTTTATGATTCAGTTCCGGCAGAAGATAATTGATGCGTTCAGTGAAAATCCATCGTCTGTAAAAATTTTTTCCTCCTCCATCAGATCTTCAAGGCGTTTAAGAACTACATCAGAGTCTACACCATTCAGTATCGAAGTTTCATACCTCATTACTTTTGCTTCTTTTATTGCACTCTGTGTAAACTCCGGGTAGCGGAATGAGAAGATGAAATACCATATGCCGGAAAGCGTCAGGAGATATATTGCAGTTATGTTAAGCAGGTTATTTCCGATTACACTTGCCATCATCATCATCATAACGCTGAATAGAAGAATCAAAAGCATATAATAAAAAATTATCTTTAATTCCTTAATCGATTTATGAGTTTTATTTTTATAGAGAGTGTAAATGTTTCTTACCGTGAGGATGAAATATAGAAGCATGTAGAAATTTGATATAAAATCAATTCACCTGGTTAAAAAATTCATGTTATATGCGGGATACTTTCCCGGGAAGTGGAGATAATATCGAACGAGTGATCCGTCCACAATGTTGCTGAGCACAATTGTACAGTATACAGTAATCGCCGGAATAAAATGGAGTAGATATGTAGTACGGGATTTACTCTTAAGACCAAGTACAGTTTTCATGTAGAAATACACAAAAGGCCCGATTGCGAAAGCGGCTGTCATGTCGGTATAGAGAAGCCATGGAATATGGAGCATTATCCCGGATTTAAAGGCCCATAATGTAAGTATAACATAAGAAAGTGAGAAAAAGATACCTGCAAGATTATAGTTAATGAAATCACGGTTTTTGTATGTAATCTGGATGACTGCAAACAGAAACAGTATTATGCCGCAGGAAAATTCGCTATATTTTAAAATGCTTTCAATCATCTTCCAAGCACACGCCTCAAATAATTGGTATGTATACTGATAGAGGAAAATATATAAATATTTTAGCTGAATTATAAGCAATAAAAAAAATAAAAACGTCTAAAATTATAAATCTGGAAGATCTGGTCGTCGGAACATGTTAGAATATTAAAAATATTCAAAGGGGAAGTCTTGATGAAATACTTATTATCCGCATTAACTGTTTTTTTAACTCTGATGTTTATTACTGTGAACGGAAGCGCAGAGTTTATTTTTAAGAAAGAAAGGGCAATTATGATAGTTCCGGTTATGGCTGCGGCAGATTACAGGATACCGCTATTTTTTAAATTATCGCTCCGCAAGGTGGGAGAGGGGATTAGCAGGGGCTTCGCCCCCGCGTCCTTTTAAATACTAGTTCTTAGACCGGATGAATTTTTCGTTGAAACTTGTAAACTCACCCCGGTTGTACAGCGCCCCTCTCTTTGATGAAAAATAGAGGGGGGAGCTTAAAGGTTCGAGTTATCCTGGTTGCGGTGTTTATGCTGAGCTATGTAACGGTAAGAGTTTGTTGTTTATTATGAGCTTATTCAAAAAACTATTAATAAAAAAAAGAGATCTAATCGATCTCTTTTTTTTATATTTTAACCCGGCAGCGTCCTACTCTCCCACACAGCTACCCATGCAGTACCATCGGCGATAAGAGGCTTAACTTCTGTGTTCGGAATGGGAACAGGTGTGGCCCTCTTTCTATAACCACCAGGAAAAATTTCTTTTCCGTTA
>JBBRFT010000193.1:0-7158 GCA_038241375.1 Spirochaetota bacterium | reverse complement strand
GGACCCAAGTATTGTTTTGGTCCCTGTTACCTCAGTTGACTGATAATCTTCCAAAGCCCAGATAATTCCGCTTCCAGGGTCCTGATCATCAATTGCCGCAATAAGTCCCCGCTGTTCTCCCGCTATATATCCAGTGTCTCCGCTCTGCAAAATATATGCTACTTTGCCTCCTAATGCTGAATCACCTATGTTCCCAATTGACGCTGTTGCGAGGAATAACGCAGTAACAACGCCTGAATCTGCAGAGTTTGTACGGCTCGTTGCCTCAGCTACGGTGAAGTAATTTGCTGCCACGCCAGCCAGAGTGTATCCAGGTTTGGCAGTCAAAGTTATAGTTGCTGTATATGCTTTTTGACCGCCAAAACGAGGAGACCACGCCCAGCCCCCATCCCATGAAACGGTTCCTACATACTGATCAGTTTCGCTAATTGTTGTCACTGGAATAGCTCCAAGAACCGGAGCGGTGACTCCTGGTATTGCGGCAATGTTTATTACTGTATCACCAGTTATTCTGCCTTCTCCCACCTTTTTACTTATCTCCTCAAGATCCTGCCAGCAAGCTGACAAAATTAACGGAATTACTACGCATATCAATACAGCCTTTAATCCATTCTTTACTTTATTTATTATTCCAGTCATAATCTCCCTCTCTTTTTACTAATCTCTGGTTAGGAATAAAACTCCCATCCAAACCACTACATCCTGTACCCTGCACCTATTTCAATGCGCATAAATGGATAATCTGATATTGAGCTGCTGATTAAAAATCCGTACTCTGCCCTTAGACAGAAGGAAATTCTGTCTGTTGCCGCATAATCGAAAAGCAATCCTGCTCCGCCGAAGGGGCCGGGTGTTGAAAGCTCCTTCTCCTCGGGGATGCTGTTTACCAGCTCTGTATATGGCATCTTCATGTATGCTGCCCCACCTGTGATATATGGTGCAGCAGATATATTTTCTGTAAAATTAAACCTGTAAGCGATAGATACACCAAGAGGAGCCAGAAAAGCGTTTCCGGTTTTAACTATATCTGAACCGATATCATCCTTTCCCGGCATGTAGTAAAATCCGGCGGAAAGACTGGCTTCAAATCCGGTTTTGAATAGATTATGCTTTGTTAATGAAAGGGTTCCGCCATATCCCATCCCCAGAAGGTCAGTGAATTTTCCCATGGGGAAAATTACTCCGCCTGTAAAAACCGGGGTTATACCAATCAGTACAATCCGCTTTGACGCAGGTTTTGACTCGGCACCCCTGTCATCAACGGAAACTACATAGACTCTGGTGATGCCTGCAGGGCTCTTTATTGTATAGGCAGTATCTTTAATTTCTCCCATCAGTTTTTTTTCATTATCTTTATCAGCAAAGACAAGATACTTAACAATCTTTCCATCCACATCTACGGCAGGTTCCCAGGTTACTTTCACCTCACCCTTTCCTGTGATAATTACATTGATTCCTTCAGGCGAGTCAGGAGGGATGTTTTTTGTAACAAAGGTATACTCATTGCTTGAGGTGGTTTCATCATCATCTCCGACAAAACCTGTAACTTTAACGGTATATTCCGTATTGCTTGTAAGATCTTCTAAAACATAAGATGTTTTACCCGATTTCACAGGAGAACCGTATTTCTCATTTTTTTTTCTATAATATATATTGTAGTGCTTCATCTTCTCAAAAGAGGGGAGCCATTCAAGTGATACCCTATCGGTTTCAGGCTCACCCTTTAATCCTGTGGGATTTCGCTCTGCCATAAAAAGGACATCAGCCCTTTTCATTGTAAATTCAACCGGTTTATAAAGATCCTTCCTGAAGGTATATGTTGTACGGTCCTCATCCACCATATAGGCAGTCTCCACCTTACCGTCGCGCCTCTGGACAAAGACTCTCCCCATATTAAGCTCTGTGTAAAGAACCCGCTTAATCTGTGCACGGGGATAATCTGTAGTCTTTTTATTTTCTTCCGAACGGAAAGTTAAGGCGGCGGCAGTATCCCTTACTATACTCCCTTTAATGATGGAGCCGTCTATGAGAAATAAATATTCAGCGTAGAGATTAATAGATATGAATAAAATCAGCGAAGTGAATAGAATTCTCTTTATAGATAGCATCACTATCTCCAGTATGTTATTTTAATTCAGCTCTTTTCGGACGGTGCTAATTTTTATCTGCATCTGTAATTTTAGGAAATAGAGATTAATTCATTGTTGTAATAGAAAAACATACTTAAATTGATACAATATAGCATTTAGACATTAGATTTGTCATCGGGGTAAATACGTAGATTTGGAAAAAAGTGAAGAAAATACAAAAAAAGTTAAAATTTCGTTTATAAGATTTCTCACATACGTTTGAAATGACAGGAGAAGTTTCCGTTGTCATCGTATATTGATTTATATAAAAAAGGAGATTTCTCACCTGAAGAACTGAAGGTGGTTCGAAATGACAAGGTCTTATGCAATTGTTGACTGCTATCAATCAAGATAATCCTTTAATCAGGCAAATCACGGTTCAGACAAATGTATGTTCAATATCTCGGCTAATTCCGATATAAAAAATGGTTTGTTTAAACTTGTTGTGAAACCGGAATCAGCCGGATTCATCATGACAGGATCATCGGAATAACCGCTGATTGCAAAAATGGGAATTTCGGGAACTATTTTTCGAATCTCTAAAGCTGTAGCTTTTCCACCCATTCCTCCGGGAATTATAAGATCGAGAATGACGGCTTCGATTTTGCGGCCTGCCTTATACTCTCCATTAAAAAACGACAATACTTCTCTTCCGTCTTCCATCTGTACAACGTCATAACCCATAGAGATCAGTATTTCTGAAAGAGACATCCTTATAATACTTTCATCATCCATAATAATAATTGTACCAGTACCGGTGTGTACCTCCTCAACTTTATTTTTATGAGGTTCTATTGTCTCTGCCAATGCAGGCAGATATATGTTTATAGTAGATCCATTTTCCGACACGGATTCTGCGTTTATCATTCCGTCATGATTCAGAATTATTGAGTAGGCAACTGTAAGACCGAGTCCGGTGTTTTGGGTACTGGTTGTAAAAAAAGGATCAAATATCCTTGAAATAATGTCAGATGATATCCCTGAACCTGAATCCTTTATTGAAATTTTTAAATACATGCCTTCAGGCAATGGTGTTACTTCATTTTTATTTAGAAAAATATTACAAACTATAACTTCAATGGCACCTCCATCCGGCATAGCTTGTATCACATTTAATATAATATTAGTAAGGACCTGGCTTATCTGATTCGTATCAAAATTGCAGGGAAGAAGGTTTTCCTCAATATCAAAAGAGCATTTAATATCAGTCTCGCTTAAAGAGAACTGAATAATGTTCTTAATAAGAGGATGAAGGTAACCTCTTCTTTTGAGCGGAGAGCCGCCTCTTGAAAAGGTCAGAAGCTGACCCGTCAATGCCTTAGCTCTATCTCTCATACTCAGCGCATCTGAAAGATATCTGGAAATATTAGGATCGTTAATTTTAAGCCTGGCAAGTTCAATGTTGCCGAATATACCCATTAAGAGATTGTTGAAATTATGAGAGATACCTCCAGCTAAAACCCCTAAAGACTCCAGTTTCTGATAACGGTTCAGTTGTTCTTGAAACTTATTTTTTTCATTTTCAGCATGCTTGCTCTTTGTGATATCGTTATACGCGCTTAAAATATATGGTTTATTGTTTCTTATTAAAACAGAGGTCGAGACTAAAACATATTTTATGTCACCCGATTTGGATTTAAGCTCCGTTTCCTCAAAATTAGTTCCACCTTCTTTTAGCAGTTTTTTGAGGATGGATGTTACTTGAAGCTGTTGTTCATTCGATGTGAATAATTTTCTAATGAAAAAATCATCCTGATTAGCTTCTTCTTTTGTATATCCGCAGATCTCTTCCATTTTTTTATTAAATATTTCGAAATTACCATCCCGGTCACTAAGTATAATTCCATTGAGAACAGTATTGATAATTGTTTCCAGATAAATCTGATTTTCTTTCTGTATCGCCTTGGCTTGTTTCTCTCTGGTAATGTCAACAAGTGTTATAATACAAGTCTCTTTATCCGTTAAAACAATACCTTCGATGTGAACAAAAAGAAAGGGTGAATCTTTAATAGATAATTTTACTTCACAAATTTGTTTGTTTTTGGTGATGAATACTTTTTGTAGAAATTCGTTGAATCCCTGGAGAGTATCCTGTGAAATAAATAAATTAAAATTACTATTCACTAATTCATCCCGATTTTTATTAAGCATGCCTGCACCGGCAAGGTTAAGTTCGAGAATTTTACAATCCGGGGCGAGGGTATAATATCCTAAAGGAGAAAATTCATAAAGTTCGGTAAATTTTTTTGAAATTATTGCTACATTGTTTAGTGCACGGCGTAGTTCATCATTCTGCATTTCCAGTTCGATTTGGTGTACCTGGAGTTCGTAAAGAAGTTTAATATTATCTTCTTCTTTAAGGAATTGAGTTTGATCGGAGCGCTTTTTTTTAAATTCTGCTTCAGCCTTCTGTCTGAGCGAGTCAATATTGGATAAATTTTCGCTTTTCATGTTGATCCTATTCCTCAAGCTGTATCAAGATTTAATAAAGTCTTAATGACTTCCATATTATTTATACTTTTTAATATAGAATTTCTGGTAGTATTTACTGATGCTTCGAAAGGCTCAGCAAAAGTAATTATCTCTACGACTTATTACCTGAAGAAATGTTTAACAAAACTCCCTGAAAGTTTAACATTAATTCCTGTACTAAAAAAGTAAAAAAGTGAACTTGAAGAAATATGAATATTTGTGAAATTTTCAGATATACTGTATTTATATATCTAAACTGTTAATTAAAAATTGAGTACGACTTTCTACTGTATGGTTACATTAATACTAACATTATTTTTGTATTAAAATAGTTATTCAAGATTATTACAATACTACAGAAGAGATTGTATCGTAATAATAGTCAATTAAAAAGAGTCTGTATAGACGGTATTTCTGAAAAAATGGGGTGATTTTAATCCGGCTATTAGTCTGCGCATGTTCCAGATATAAATGGATTCCCGGGTCTGGTGTAGGCAACAAGAAGATAAAATGTTACCGATTTATCAGGAGTTAAAAATAATATAATATTTATTTGTTTTTTTATCACAAAGTGATCTTTTAATAATAATCTGCTATTAAATGTATTATTGTGAACTGTAGCGGTTTACGATTGAAATAGTACTAAGGTACCATGTTTTATAAACAATTTCTGCTCTGTCATCGTATATTGATTTATATAAAAAATGAGATTTCTCACCTGGAGAACTGAAGGAGGTTCGAAATGACAGAAGAAGTTTCCATTGTCATCGTATATTGAGCTTCAGAAGATTTTTTATTTATATGCTATCTGCGATTGAGAGATTTATTTTATTTAAAAATAGATTTCTCACCCGGGTAATTGACGGGGTTCGAAATGACGATGCTTTAATCAATTCGTAAAACGCTATATACTGAGATAAATATTCAAGTCAGGAAATCAAATTAAAAAGGAGCTCAAAATGTGGTTGTTTACACCAAACATGAGAAAACTTGAAAAGAGTAATGATATCAAAGGGCTGGAAAAATGTCTTGAGAGCAAAAAATCATCCGTGCGATACAGCGCATTTGTCGCATTATCAGGGTTAAGTAATCTTTCCCCTGAAGTTATGAACAAATTGAAAGGGATGCTGAAAGATTCTGATCGTCGGGTAAAGACAATCGCTACGCTGAAATTTGCTGCACTGGGTGATAAATCAGTTTCTGATGGTCTTCTTGAAATTATGAATGATGGTACAACTGATGAGAAGATCGATCTTCTTCAGATTATATCCAGCCGTGGTAAAACAGAGGATAACTCAATACTTCAGGTAATTTTGATTGGAATGATTGATAAAAAAGAGACTGTACGGATTAAGGCGATAAAAACAGCGGCAATTTCCAGGAGTTCATCTCTTGTTCCAAAACTCGGTGAGCTGCTTCTCGCGAGTCATCACAAAGAAAGGCTTATTGCAGCAGAGACTCTCTCTATAATCGGCGGAGATGAAAGTTTTGATTATCTCCTTGGACTCTTAGCTGATGCACATCCCGATGTTCAGGATGCAGCAAAAGCATATCTTGAAAAGTCTGATAATCTTTATGTCAGGAAAACTCTTAATGATGCCGTTTTCATGCAGCTCATAAAAAACATGAATGGGAAAGAGCCGATTAGAGAGAGAACCGCTTATAGTATTGGAGTTGAGAAGATCAGGGCGGGACTTCCGCTTCTGTATAGAGCCTGCAACGATAAATATAAAGGGGTAAGGATACAGGCTCTTAAATCTATCGCACTTTTTAAAAATCAGAACTCTGTTGAAGTTGTGGAAAAACTTCTTTCAGATAAATTTCACGAAGTACGTATAGAGGCGCTTAACGCGCTGGAAATGATAGGCGGACCCAGGGCGATGAAAGCAGTTGAATTATCCCTTACCGACAGCAGCAGTGATGTTTCGGCAAGAGCAAAACAAATTCTTGGGTTACAGTAAATGTAATAAGCTCTAACTCAATCTCTAAGAGTCGCGCGGAATTGGCGGCGAAGGTTAAGATGTTTTTTATTTTCGCCCCATCCGCATGTCGGGCACCCCATCAGCCCCCCAAACCCCCCGGAGGGGGGCTTAAAGACTATATTGCATCAAATTATAATTTACACCAAGAGTTTGAAGTCCCCCTCCGATTTAGGGGGCTTAACTTAATGACATTGCCCTCAGAGAGACTTCAAAGATAGGAGAAGTATTGTTTTTTAAAGTTTTATCATGTCCCTGAAAAAACAGGTTTTTTTCTCTGTGCGAATGATTGTAATGCTTCTATAAGATCGTTCGACGGGATGGTGTAGTTGCTCACTGCAGCATTGAATTTGAGGGAATCTTCTATCGATTTACCGATACCGTATTTCAGGACTTGCTTTGATGCCTGAACCGCAAGAGGTGAGTTGTCTGCAATCTCCTGTGCCATTTTCTCCGCACCTGCGAGAAGTTCGTCGTAGTTTTCAAATACTCTGTTTACAAGGTTAATCTCTTTTGCGCGGACTGCGTCGATGTTTCCTGCTGTAAAGGCAAGCTCTCTTGCAACTCCCTGTCCTACA
>JBBRFT010000192.1:0-7196 GCA_038241375.1 Spirochaetota bacterium | reverse complement strand
GCCCCCACTGGCCTCTGGCCATCTCCCCCATGAATGGGAGGAGAATAAATTCAGAATATTTCGTATTACCCTTTCTCCCATTCATGGGCGACGAACAGGATGTTCTAATGTCGAGTGCCGGCAGGACGCCGGAAATGCACTCGACGAAAGGTGCCCCATAGGGCGGATAGGGGCGGATAGGGGCGGAAAAATTCTTATTGCAATAATTACAATATTAAACTATATTATAAATGCTCCATAAAGCATCCGAGAATTAAATGAAACCCACGGTAAATATACATATAGGGGATTACTACTCCAGCAGAACGCCCGTTATTATAACTACAGTCCTGGGGCCCTGCGCTGCCGTCTGCCTTTATGATGCAAACAATAAAATCGGCGGGATGAATCATATACTCCTCCCGGGGGATTGCCCGGCAGAAGTTGGAACTGGTGATTCCAGGTATGGAATAAATGCAATGGAGCTGCTGATAAATCAGATGATGAAACTCGGGGCAAACCGTTACAAGCTAACTGCAAAAATATTCGGCGGAGCATCAATTCTCTCCACAATATCATCCGAATTCTGTATGGGGATGAGAAATATTGAGTTTGTCGTGGATTTTCTATTAACAGAAAAAATTCCCATACTCAACTACAATTTCGGAGGAGTAGACTCTCGAAGAATATATTACCACACCGACACAAACGATGTACTGTTAAAAAGAATAAAATCAAAAGAAGTCATAAATGAATTTGCACATATCCAGGACAGACGGCTCGATTTAGAAAAGCGGATCAAAAAGTCATCTAAAATTGTTTATTTTGACTGAGAGGGAACGCCCCCACTGGCCTCTGGCCATCTCCCCCATGAATGGGAGGAGAATAAATTCAGAATATTTCGTATTACCCTTTCTCCCATTCATGGGCGACGAACAGGATGTTCTAGTGTCGAGTGCCGGCAGGACGCCGGAAATGCACTCGACGAAAGGTGCCCCATAGGGCGGATAGGGGCGGGACTTCAAAATCCTACAGAAAAAACAATCTCCACCCTGGTACCGTTCTCATTTGAAATATTCACTTCGCCGCCGATCTGCTCTGTAAGTGCGGAAACAAGATTAAGTCCAAAACCTCCGGATTTAGAAGCGGCAATTTCATCAGGCAAACCTGCCCCGTCATCACTGACAGCGAGAGTTATCTCATCACCGGATTTACAAATAGATACCTTTATGCTCCCCTTCCTTCCATCAGGGAAAGCATACTTAAACGCATTGGTAATAAGTTCATTGATAACAATCCCCATGGGGAAAATCGTCTTTGTATCAAGTATAAAATCCTCAATGTCTTTTATAATAGTTATCTGTCTGGAATTCTCAAAGATAAGAAATATATCATCGATAAACTTTTCAAAATATTCTTTAATATTTATTTTACGGTAATCTTCAGATCTGTAAAGTTTATCATACATGAGCATCATGCTCTGAACGCGGCTCCGTGCGTCATTAAGTGCCGTTACTGCAGCCCCATCACTCATCGAAGCAGCCTGGAGCATCAGCAAACCCGAGATTGTATTCATATTATTCTTAATACGGTGATGGACTTCAGTTAACAGAAGTTCTTTTTCTTTAAGGAGCGAATTAATCTTTTCAAACAAATGTTTTCGTTCGGTAATATCAATATTTGTCCCTACATATCCGGTTACTTCTCCATCATCTGAAGTAATCGCAGAAGCGTTTCCGTATACCCATGTTTCCTTACCCGACTTGTTTAAAAATCTATAATCATAACCCCACACTCCGCCGCTCTGAACTGACCTATACCATTTTTCAGAAACTGATTCTCTGTCGTCACGGTGGATTGCATCTACCCATCCCTTTCCCGCAGCCTCTTCAAAAGTCATACCGGCCATTTCAAGCCATCTGTGATTTGCATAAACGCAGTCGCCGTTTTTATCCGTTGTGTATACGCCAAGGGGCGCATTTTCAGCAATCGCACGGAATTTATCTTCACTCTCGAGGAGTTTTTTACGAGTAAGAACTTGCCCGGTTTTATCTCTGCTTATACCAAGCAGAGATGTAATTACACCGTTTTTATAAAGCGGAATTTTAATTGTGTCAAAATAATGCACAATACCGTTTATAACAGCCGTTTCATTTTCTACGACAACCGTTTCACCAGACAGTGCACGTCGATCATCCTGCTCCCATCCTCTAATCCCTTTCTGAATATTACCTTTAACAAAATCTTCACCCCATCCGGATTCAACATCACTCAGACCTATGAGCTCCCGAGGTTTTTTATTCATTGCCGAAGCGTATGTTTTATTGCAGAGAACAACTTTAAGCTCTGTGTCTTTAACAAAGATATAATCAGGCGAAGAGTTGACAATATTCAGCAGCATCTCCTCGCTCTCTTCCAATGCAGTCTCTACAATTTTACGTTCTGTAATATCTGCTATTACGCTGTCATATTCAATAAGATTGTTATTAGCATCATAATGCGGAACCGGTGTATTCCTTACCCATGACATGGAACCGTCACGGCAGATAATACGATGTTCTATACAATTGAATACACCCCTATTGATAATATCCGAAGCAAAGAGAACAACTCTCCCTCTGTCATCGGGATATATCATCTTATACCAGAGTTCCGGGTCTGAATCGAAGTCTTCCGGAATATAACCGGTAACAGCTTCACATCCGGGGCCATGAACAGTTTTTACAGGGATACCGTTCCCTATAAAAACGGTATAGATATATCCTACAACAGATTCAAATAGACGTTTATAACGTTCATCTCTCTCTTTTAAAAGATCTTCACTTTTTTTACGATCTGTAATATCCTCAAATATTGTAGCAAAGTATCCCCGTTCCGGAGAATAGGCTGTAACCTTAAACCACTTATCGAGCTGAGCAGAATAATTCTCTATTGTAAGCCGCACACCGGTAAATGCGACCTGTCCATAAGTTGCAATCCAGTAAGGTTCAATATCCGGAATAAGTTCAGTCACTCTTTTACCAATTATATATTCAGGATTAAGTCCAGTGAAGCTTTCGAAAGCGGGATTTACTTCAAGAAAAACATAATCTACGGGAGTACCCCATTCATCAACAATAATCTCATGAATGGCAAAACCATCTATCATATTCTCAAACAGATCCTTGTACTGTTTATTTCTCCTGTTAAATTTTTTCTCGGCAATATTCCTCTCTGTAATATCCCTTGCGCCGAGGACAGCTCCGGCAGCGGCCCCATTTTCACCGGAAATATTCCGTCCGGTAACTTCAAACCACCGGTATGTTCCATCTTTATGTCTCTGCCTTAACTCGACCGAACCTTCACCCTTAAGACACATATCGCTTATATCTTTTATATTCTGTTCTTTATCCGCGGGATGAGCAATATCAGCAGCCCATGTGCCCACAAGCTCATCCTGCCTGTATCCTAAAACTCTTTCAAAAGATGGAGAAACATATGTATAAAAACCATCCTCATCAAGCCGCACCACAAGATCGGCCATATATTCAGTAACGTCGCTGAGCCGTCCTTCACTCTCTTTATGGAGCTCCGAATAGCGATCACGCTCGGCCAGTGTTCTGGCAAGCTTGATGTTACTGTAACTTAGTCTGGAAATTATATTAACAAATTTTATGTAGAACGTCATTGCTGTAAAGACTTCATCTCTCCCCAGCCTGGGGACGCTTTCAAGTGCGGCAATATAATCCTCTTCGTTAAAACCGTACTGTTTAGCCTGAGAACGGAAAAGATCATAATCAAGAACATCATCATCAAAAAAGAATTGTCCCAGGAAAAGATTACCAGCAATCTTCCCGCCGATGTTTACCGGAGTGATCATCTCCCACATATTATTTTTACATTTAATCAGCTTATATGTACCTTCAATTATCCCTTCAGCAAGAAGGGTGTTGCTTTCTATACAGTTTCTGCACGCTTCAGAATTTGGTCTGTGAAATTTTACACATACATCGTCAAAACCTGCGTTAGCGATAACCAGCCCCTCAAGGTCAACTATCCCTACGCTTATATCAGTTATTGTATTAAAATCCTCAAGAACAGATTGAAGCATTTGGGTATCTATAATATCTATGAATTCAAGAACTCCTACATCCCCATCGGGAGACAAAATGCTGTCGAGTCTGGCTCTAACCCTCTCCTCACTTATACGGAGATGATCAGCCGACTCCGCCAATCTGCTGTGAGAATCAAAAAGTTCAAAAGCCATATCTATAGAAGAGAGAAGAACAAAATTACCGGAGTTTTTTATAACATAGCCGTATCGGGTAATCTCCTTAACAGATTCTACAACACTCTGCTCGGAGTGAGAAGTAAGAAAAACAATAGGAACATCCCGCGTCTCAAGAATCTGCCGCGCCGCTTCCGTACCGTTAATACCGGGACCTAAATCGATATCCATAAGAATAAGATCGATAGAGGGGTCGATTAGTGCAGTTCCTACAGCTTTTTTGCCGCTGTTGGCAGTAATTACATCGTAACCGCTCTGTTTCAGCATTTTAGCCGTAACCATCGAAAGAATGGCCTCATCCTCAACAAGGAGAAGTTTTTTACCCCGATTGATATTCATTAAACACAGCCCCGGGAATTATTGTAGCAAAACATCCTACATAGGTTTAATTTAACCAATAATGGTCAAATAGTCAAACATAATTAAAAAAGATGAATATGGGGGGAGAGAGGGGTCAGAGCATTAAATTCCGCAGCATGCAGATAAAATGATTTGTCGATGAAATACCTAATATATAAAGTGAATCTATTTTTTAATAATGTCAAATATTAAAAATAGTTAATAACCCGCTATCTACAAATTTAATTTCATTTTCAGATAAAAAACCAATTTTACCGGCAAGAAGATTTTTACTCAGTGTGGCTAACTTTGATAGTTTTAAAACTGAATTTTTTTTTAGCCCGTTTTCACTACTCATCACTAATGGCACATCCCCTATTAAATTTTCCGATAAAACAGTGGTGATAAAAGCAGCTATTACATCACTGCCGGAATCAAACAATATCAAAGCAGGACGCAGCTTATTCCCAGACAGATCTGTAAATGGAAACTTAATTAATACTATATCCCCCTTTTTCACTCTGTAATCTCTTTAATATCATCAAGGGTATATAACTCTTCTTCATCCTGCAGAAAATCAAAACTTGCAGATTCCCTGGAAAGCTGTTTAATTCCTTCTGTTAAGATAACATCTTCACTTTTACTATACAGATATTGAATATAATCCAAGGCCTCTTCGATTCTGTTTTCCGGTAATATCTTCAGATACTCAATTGTTTTTTCTATAACCTGCTGACGTTCCATATACAATCCTTATACATTGATTTACACAACAGTCATATTCTTTTCCTGTTTTTAATAGAAACAATAAAAGAATACAATGAAAATTTATACTCACTTAACACTCTTACTAAATACATTACTGAATCTGATATTTCAAGTATAATTTACTCTGAATATTACAAAGGATGGTAATTAAAAAGCCGGTGTTTCCACCGGCCATAATCTTTTATTTCATCATTTTATCGTTAAACACATTATTCCGTGGAATGATATTTAAAGTCTTAGCCTTTAGAAAAACATCTATTTTATCGGGCGAAATAGCCGCGCTTCCATTACTCCACTTTACCAGAATCCAGTTAACAGGCAGATTAGCAGAACGCCCCGAAACTTCACTCCATCCCTGAAGCAAGTCGTTATCGCTAATTTTTTTGTTCACCTCGGGGAAAACTGATTCAACAGATTCATCTTCAGCAGGGAAATAACCGTCATTCCCCCATGTGGTATTTTTTGTTTTAAAGGAATATACTTTCCCTTCTGCCGCAACTTTAATAAAACAATCAGGAAGAGAAACATCATTTATGATAAGGTAACCACTTCTACCTTCAGATCTTGAACCTTTGTTGCTGTACTTTATTTCATGTTTTACAACTGCAGATCCCGATTTTGCCGATGCAGTTGTACATCCGGTAATGACTGCACATATTGTTAACACAGAAAGAATAGTAAATATTTTCTTCATTTTCATCCTCATTGAATTATAAATCAAACTGTTTATTCTTCATCTTTAAAGCCCACCTCCGGGGGGTTTGGGGGGCATTAAGATGCGGGCACCTTCCCCATAAAAAACGGGGAAGGGAGTTTGTTTACCACTGGTAATAGTTATATCCACCGTCAGCTGCATTTGATGGGTCATACCAGCTGTCTAAAAGTTCAAACCAGTTATCCACAATACCATTTGATGCAGTAGCACCATCGATACACCATGCAAGTTTGCCAAGTGGTGCACCAGTATACTTTGCACTAATATTAAGAGCATTATACCAGTCCTGCCACCACCACAGTCTAACGGCAGTCGGATTAATGACACTATCATCTGTAATATCCGCAATCACCGTAGCATCACCATCAGCGAAAAATATATGCACACCGCTTTTATTAGCTACAAATCCTGAAAAATCAGAATTTGCAAATGAATAAAGAACCAGAGCATCAACTGCATCTCGGACTGCAACAGCATTAGTTTTTATCACAGTATTAAAACTTCCACTTCCATTAATTGCAGCGGCAAGATTATATAAATCAAAAAAAGGATATTCTCTCCATTCATACGCATCCCCATTATCAAAATAGTGAAGAAGATTTGCTGTCGGATAATTGCCTCTTAGAGCTTCTAAATCTGTCTTTTCACTTACAAGAGAAACTGCCATTGTATCAACTGCATCTTTTACAGCTTTAATTTTTGAAAGATCAAGACATGTCAATGACTGACTGCTATCACCTGATGTCGAATCTCGCTGCTCTTCAAGAATAATTGCACTTAAAATTTTAGGAGTAACCGTAGCCGGATCAAAAATTCTTTCAGTACCACCCAAAGTCTTGTCTTCCTCTCCATTGTTTCCAGTCGTTGAATTTAATCTTTTGAGTATTTTTGTATACTGCCATCCGTTACCTGTCTCAGTTGGTGCAGATGCGACCATAAAATCCGCTTTAAATCCGGTATTTAATGCATCATTCCGGAACTGATATGCAAATTCCACCGAAGACATTAAACATGCATCAAGACCAAAGAACTGAACAGATTCCGCTGATGTAAGAGTATCACTAATCTCCGCAGTATAAAGAAAATCATCTACTGTTGAAACATGAATCCCATCACCAGATTCATCCC
>JBBRFT010000191.1:0-7248 GCA_038241375.1 Spirochaetota bacterium | reverse complement strand
GTGATAGAGATAAAGTTGATTTATCTAATCTTAACAGACAGATTTTATACAACACAGAAGACACAGGCAGATGGAAGGCTGAGACTGCAACGAATAAAGTTTCGCTGCTCAATGATACTATAAATATTTCATATTTAAACTCCGAAGCTGGATGGTCGCTCCTTGATGAAATAAAAGAGTGCAGCATTATTATTGACTGCCTCGATAACTTTGAATCGAGACATGTATTAAACCGCATATCTCTTCAGACCGGTATTCCAATGATGCACGCAGGAGTATCTGAATATTACGGGCAGATGACATTCCTTCAGCCGGGTGAAACTCCCTGTCTGGCATGTTTCATCCCTGAAAATATAAAAAAAGAAACGCGGGGTATAGTCGGCGCAATGGCCGGAATTGTCGGGTCGATGCAGGCGATGGAAGTAATTAAATATTTAACAGGCATAGGTGATATACTGAAAAACCGCCTTCTTCACATAGACGGAAAATCGATGGAAATTACAACTTTGACCATAAAGCGAAATCCGGACTGTAAAATCTGCTCATAATAAAAGAGGTACAATATGTTCAAAAAATCCAGAATAATCATAGCGATCACAGTAATACTTCTGATTTTCACCGCTTATTTCTATTTTAAATATTATTTTACAGAAGAACAGAAAAATATCACCCAAAGGAAAATTGAATCAATAACAGGGCAGAATCTGGTTGTTACCGTATTCGGATTTGATGGAAGAGTTATAAAAAGATGGACAGGGGTTAAAAAATTACATCGTTCAAGGATGAACGGAACTATACTTTTTTCTATTCGAAGGATGGGAAATATGTACAGATTCCTGATTCAGTCTGGTATATAGCAGAAGAAGAATAAAAATTTGAATATCCCTGTAAATCATATACACGGGATTGGCCCTGTAAAAGCTGAAATTCTTAAGACTGATGCCGGCATTGAAACCGTTGAAGATCTGCTTTATTATATACCGAGGAGATATCTCGATAGATCGCTGATTAAGCAAATGGTCGACTGTTTCTCAAATGAGGAAGTTACCGTAGGCGGTAAGATTATTTCTGTTAACCTTATCCGGCGCAGGAAAATATTCCTGCAGGTTGATGTTTCTGACGGAACAGATATAGTCTCGGCTGTATTCTTCGGAGCCGCAGGTTTTCTGCAGAAACTTTTTAACGAAGGGGATTTTGTTCTGCTCTCGGGAAAAATAAACATCCTCAGAACTAAACAGATTGTGCATCCCGATTTTGATTTCATTGATGAAAGCTCAGACATTAAATCTATTAATACCGGTAGAATAATCCCGCTTTATAAATCCACAAATTCTCTGAAAAAGAACGGATTTGATTCACGTGGTTTCAGAAGAATTGTCAGATCTGTCCTTGAACAATACAGTTCGAGTATCGAGGAGACTCTACCTGAATCAATCCTGCACAAATACGGCCTGATACAAATCAACGATGCCTTACGAGGAATACATTTCCCCAATACGATGGAGCATGCTGAGCAGTCAAGAATAAGACTCGCCTTCAATGAAATATACTTTTTCCAGTACTATATACTCCTGCTGAAAAAAAATAATAATATTGTTTCAGCTCATAGCAGAAATATAACTGCCGGTATTACAGAAAAATTTATAGAGACATTGAAATTCAAACTTACAAAAGATCAGCTCCGTGCTGTTGATGAGTTATCAGCTGATTTAAACTCTCCTTGCCCCATGAATAGATTACTCCAGGGTGATGTCGGCTCCGGAAAAACCGTTGTAGCCCTTACCGGTGCCATTATAACGATAAATAGAGGCCTTCAGGCTGCCATGATGGTCCCTACTGAGATACTCGCACAGCAGCACTATGAGACATCATTAAAGATACTTCCGGGAAATATTAGAACAATTCTGATAACCGGGAGCATGACACAGAAAGAGAAAAAAGCTGCTTATGAAAAGATCTCTTCAGGTAATGTGGATTTTATAATAGGGACTCATGCTCTTATTCAATCAGCTGTGAATTTTAAAAAACTCGGATATATCATCATTGACGAACAGCACCGGTTTGGTGTTGAACAGCGCGGGAAGCTCCGAACCAAGGGGGAGACTCCCGATTTACTTGTTATGACTGCGACACCGATCCCAAGATCATTATCCATGACACTTTATGGTGATCTTGATGTCTCATATATCCGGGAAAAACCCTCAGACAGGCTGCCGGTGAAGACTCTTGCATTCCCTGAGTCAAGACTTAGCGGTGTTTACAACTCAATGCGTAATTATCTTAAACAGGGTCGCCAGATATTCTATGTTTTACCGATTATTGAAGAATCAGAGAAGATAGATCTTAAATCAGCAGTGGAGACATACAATCATCTCAAAGATAAAATATTTACAGATATGTCCGTAGCACTTCTTCATGGCAAGATTCCTCAGAATGAAAAAGAGGATATAATGCTCCAGTTTAGAAATGGTGTAATAAATATTCTCGTGTCCACCACCGTTATCGAAGTTGGAATAGATATACCAAATGCGAATGTAATGGTAATTGAACATTCCGAGCGATTCGGTCTTGCGCAGCTTCATCAGCTGAGAGGACGTGTCGGTCGTGGCGGACACCAGTCATTCTGCATTCTTGTCCATCCTGAAAAAATTTCCGGAGATGCAATGGAAAGAATAAAAATACTAACTGAATCTGATGATGGATTTATTATTTCGGAGAAGGATCTTCAGCTTCGAGGGAGCGGACAACTCATAGGGACACGACAACATGGTTTCACAGATTTTGAATTTACAGATCTTGGAACCGATATAGATGTAATTATCAACGCAAGAAAAGAGGCAGAAATTGCTGTTTCTGAAATACCGGATATACAGGAAGAACTCAATAACTTAAGGCATAACAGATTCAACAAACAGCTAAAAGGATTACGGCATAAGAGAATCCTGTCACTTCTGTCATAGAACTGCCGGCAAACATAAAATTTGATAAAAAAATCTCCGACTGATCGGAGATTTTTTTATCTATGGGAATCTGTTTAACTTTATTATTGCAATACAGATTTATGCTTCTACATCAGTTGTATAATCATCAACGATATTGCTTACAGCTGAAGTCTTACCGTTTGACATTGGTGAAAGTTCCTCTCCTGCCATTATCTTAACAATGTCAGCTGCATCAAGAGTCTCTCTTTCGATCAGGCTTTTAGCCATTATTTCGAATTTTTCATTCCCTTCAATAAGCTTCTTTCTTGCCTCATCGAGACAGAATTTTATAATTCTGTCTACCTCTTGATCTATTATCTGAGCAGTAGATTCGCTGAAATCACGGTGCTGAGATATCTCTCTTCCGAGGAAAATCTGCTCCTGTTTGGCTCCGAAAGACATGGGCCCGATCTTTTCGCTCATACCCCATTCAGTGACCATTTTTCTTGCAATATCGGAAGCCCTCATAATGTCATTACTGGAACCTGTTGTAACTTCACCGAATTTAATCTCTTCAGCAAGATGTCCTCCAAAAAGTATCTGGATTTGATTAAGCCAGTGATTTTTAGAATGAATATGTTTCTCTTCAGCTGGGAGCTGCATAGTCAGACCAAGCGCTCTGCCTCTGGGGATAATCGTTACTTTATGGATAGGATCAGAACCGGTCATAAGACCGAGTATCGCGTGCCCGGACTCGTGATAAGCAATAATAATCTTCTCTGAATCGCTTATGAGCATTGAACGTCTTTCAGGGCCCATGAGGACTTTATCCTTGGCCTCTTCCATCTCCTGCATCCCTACTCTCTTCTTGTTCTTTCTTGCTGTCAGAAGAGCCCCTTCATTTACCAGATTGGCAAGGTCGGCTCCGGTAAAACCGGGAGTTCCGCGAGCTATTACTTTAAGATCCACCTCACGTGAAAGAGGTATCTTCTTTGTATGCACAGCTAGTATCTTCTCTCTTCCTCTGATATCCGGAATATCAACAACAACCTGCCTGTCGAAACGGCCTGGACGAAGTAGAGCAGGATCGAGTACATCGGGTCTGTTTGTTGCAGCTATAATAATAACACCTTCATTAGCCTCAAATCCATCCATCTCCACAAGAAGCTGATTCAGTGTCTGCTCTCTTTCATCATGTCCGCCGCCGAGTCCTGCACCTCTGAGACGACCCACCGCATCAATTTCATCTATAAATATAATACATGGCGCGCTTTTCTTACCCTGTTCAAAAAGGTCTCTCACTCGTGATGCCCCTACTCCAACAAACATCTCGACAAAGTCGGAACCGCTTATTGAGAAAAATGGAACACCCGCTTCACCTGCAATTGCTCTTGCGAGAAGAGTTTTCCCTGTTCCGGGAGGCCCTACAAGAAGAACACCAGTGGGTATCCTTGCACCGATTGCTATAAATTTTTTAGGCTCTTTAAGGAAATCAACGATCTCCTTGAGCTCTTCTTTAGCTTCATCAGCTCCGGCCACATCTCCGAAATTGATTTTATTCTTCATATCGGGATTCAGTTTGGCTTTACTCTTTCCAAAAGCAAGAGCTTTGTTGCCAGCGCCCTGGATCTGTCTGAACATCAAAAACCATATTAAAGCAAAGAAAATAAGCCAGGGCAGAAAACTTAAAATACTCTTTAGAACAATTTTATCATCCTCATCGGAGCCTTCAACTGCCACTTTACTATCGAGAAGTGTTTTCATCAGCGCAGGATCATCAAATGGAATCTGAGTAGTAAAATCATATCCATCATCATTTCTGCTTACAGCTTTAGTTTCAGAACTCTTATATTTTCCTGAGATTTTTTTGCCATTATCAACTCTTACTTTTGAAATTTCGCTGTTTTTCACTTTTTCCAGAAAAACGCTATAATCTAGAGCAACTTTTTCATTACCGGTGTCATTCATCCTGAAAATTGCCATAACGATGAGACCAATCAGCAGAAAAAAAGCTATCTGTTTTGTTACTTTGTTCATTCTCTACTCCTGAAATGTATGTATAGGTGATTAACATTCTAATAAAAAAACAAGAATGTCGGGTAAATCGGACGGGATTATAAACGGCAGCTGCCCTTTATCCCCGGAAAAGAACGGGCTGAAACAATCCGTTACTTTTAAGATTAAACATTACACAATATAAAACTAATAGCCTGTTTATTTTAAATCATTTTATTCAATAAAACAGATTTTTCTTTAAAAAATTTAACTACAATCAATAATCACTGAAAAAAAATGCAAGTATTCCTTTTGTATCATCCTTTATATGGAAGTTACAAGCAACTCTGTTATTATTTGAATTTACTAAACCGGGAAGATACGCAGCTACGTGATTATCCACCATGATAAGCGGTATACTATTTTTAATTTTACTGTCAAGTTTCTTTTCAATCATAATTTCCTTAATTTTCTTCGATCCGGTTTCAATTATTATCCGGTCACCGGCCCGACGGTTTCTGATTTCAAAACGTTTAACATCCCATTTTGGTTGTATAAAAATGACATCATTCCGTTCTTTATTTTGATCGTAAAATTTATAATCGACAATACTCACTTGTAATTCCTTTTTCACCTCAGGAAGTCTAATCCGATTTCCATTTTCAATTGAAAGGGGATATCCCCAGTTCCCTGGATAATTATCAGATTCCTTACGTTCCCGTATAATTATTATCTTTTTATTATCAACTGAGCTTTTTCTGATTATCAGATCCCCTTTTTCATAGAGACTCATATTTGCTGAATTTATCAGATACCTTTTATAAATTTCATTAAATATGGAAATATTAATTTTTTTCCCATATTCCTCTGCAAGAATTTTTGAAATGAAAAATTTTATCAGGGGAAAATTATCATGGAAGTCTTCTATATTGATTATAATTTCTGGACCTGTCTTATGTACTGCATCAGGATAAAGTTTTTCTGATAATTCCATAATAAGAGTCTGGTTTTCAATGGCATGCTTAGAAAGATTAACCAGATTCTCCTCTGCTAGAGGAAACCGTTCTGCAATAGAGGGAACAATTTTGTTGCGGAGATAATTTCGAAGATAAACATTATCATCATTTGAAAGGTCCTCTCTCCATTTAAGATTATTACTTTCAAGATATGAGTAGATCTCACTTTTATCTGCGAAAAGGACAGGACGTATAATATTATTTATTACAGGAAGAATCCCCCTTACCCCGGATATGCCGGTTCCGGAGAGTATTCGCATCAACACCGTTTCTGCATTGTCGTTGAAATTATGTGCCGTGGCAATTTTATTATAATTGCCGGTTTCAGATATCTGACGTAGAAGCGAGTATCTTATATCGCGCGCCTGTTCTTCAAATGATGTGCCGCCGATTTTATTTTTTTTAAAATCAAACCGTTCTATATAACAGGGGATAGAAAGCTCTACACTTATATTTTTTATAAAAATTTCATCTTTATCGGTTTCAATGCCGCGGGTTAAATGATTAAGATGGAAAATACCTGTTGTGAAAGAAATCTCCTGCTGGAGCTTTTTCAACATATAGAGCATAAACATGGAATCTTTACCGGCAGAGAGAGATAGGAGGATTTTATCACCGGAGGTAATTAAATCATTAGCAAGAATAAATTTTTTGAATCGGCTATAAATATCATCCATATAAATAGGATACTTTCTGATTAAATTTTAATTTTATCGAATATTTCTTCTTCAAGAGCATTCATCCTCTTTTCATCTTCCGAAGATTTTTCATGATCGTAACCGAGAAGATGTAGTGCTCCATGAATTATAAGTCGTTTTACTTCATCGGCAATAGTCACTTCATACTCCAGCGCCTGCTTCGATGCAGTTTCCAGTGATATATATATATCACCAAGCTCTTCCATGGGGTTATCGATTATGGGGAATGGATCGTCGCGGTAAGCAAAACTTATTACATCTGTAGGTTTGTCTTTTCCACGATATTCCGAATTTATTGAAGTTATATATTCATCATCAGTTAATATAAGATTTACTGACACATTATCCGTATCTGTTTCGATAAGAGTTTTTTCTGCGATTGAATAAAAAAATTCCTCTTTAAGATCTCCATACGGTAGCGTAATATTCCCCTCAGTAAAAATTTCAATTGAACGCATAATTAAGATCCGCTAATCCCATATTATTGAATATCTCTCATTTCACGGGCTTCTTTTTCGAGATCTTTAATCCTTTCACTGTCCGGGTACTCAATTCTCGTGTGGAATATTCCGAAAAGCATTCGCAGGAATACATTCTGTACGACCTTCAACTCGACCA
>JBBRFT010000190.1:0-7257 GCA_038241375.1 Spirochaetota bacterium | reverse complement strand
AAGCTTGGCGTTATGGTTAGAGATGCTGGAGGTTTCATAAAACCTCAGGACGCTCCCGATTCTGAGGATCGATATGATTTTTTCCAGCCTCAGATTAAGATCGGCATGGCGTTTTTTACAGATACAGGTGTAAAGATAGCTTTTTCCGGGTCCAAAAAACTGGAGCAGACAGAATTTGAATATGGCGTTGGGGTAGAATATGGTGTAACAAAATATTTTGCTGTAAATACAGGTCTTTATGCTGATTTTTTTTCTGCAGGATTTACAGTCAAGCTATTTAGCATGGACGTTTCTTATGCTTTAAATTTTGACAAAATAGATTATGGGTACAACAATACTGTTTCGCTGGCAGTTCTTTTTTGATGATGAGATCCGGTAAAACTTTAATAATGGGGATACTTAACCTTACGTCCGATTCTTTCTATGATGGCGGTATGCATAATAATTCCGAAAAAGGTTTTGTTCATGCGGTTCGGATGTTTGAAGAGGGTGCTGATATCATAGATGTCGGCGGGGAGTCTACCCGTCCCGGTGCGGAACAGATCAGTATAAGTGAGGAGATTGACAGGGTTGTCCCTGTTATTGAACGTATCAAAAGGGAGTTGCCTGTTCCGGTTTCAATAGATACGACAAAATCAGAGGTCGCAATTGAAGCAGTAAAGGCGGGTGCTTCAATTATCAATGATATCAGCGGGATGACTTTTGATCCCGGAATTATAAAAGTGGCCGCTAAGTATCAAACAGGGCTGATTATTAATCATATAAAGGGAACACCGTCCGATATGCAGAAAAATACCGGCTATAATGATATTATTAAAGATATACTTGATTTTTTAAATATATCTATAAATAATGCGTTAGAGAATGGTGTACTTAAAGATAAGATTATTATTGATCCCGGCATAGGTTTTGGTAAAAGTTTAGAGCAGAACTATATAATACTGAATAATATCGGACGATTTATTAAAACCGGTTACCCCGTACTGATAGGTCTTTCAAGAAAATCTCTTATTGGAAAGTTATATGATGAAAACGAAGACCGTCTGCCTGCTACAATCGCCCTGAATGCTGTTGCGGTGAATAACGGGGCTGATATAATAAGGGTTCATGATGTTAAGTCTCACAGACTTGCAATGGATAGTATCGATTTTTTAAAGAGGACAGTGTCTGAATAGATGGAAGAACTATTTTACAACGTAATCAATTCGGCGACTTCGTTCTGGGACTATTTCCGGAATGTAGTTGATATAATGATTGTATCTTATCTTTTTTACTGGACTTATAATTTTATGCTTAATACGCGGGCGGTACAGCTACTGAAAGGGGTAGTTGTAATCTTTATAGTAGCTGTCATTTCCGGTATTCTCCATCTTGAAACTCTTGACTGGCTGATAAAAAATATCACGTCCTATCTTGTTATAACTGTAATCATTCTTTTTCAGCCGGAGTTGAGACGACTTATTACAAGATTTGGGCAGAAGAACTGGCTTGTAAACGAGGCAAGTACTGACTCATTTCAGCTGGATGAGCTTGTTAATGCCGTTTTTGCAATGGCCGAAGAGAAGGTGGGTGCACTAATCGTAATAGAGAGGAATACAGGACTTAAGAGTTTTGTGGAATCGGGTGTAGTTGTAGATTCTGGAATATCCGAGGAGCTTATAAGGACTATTTTTTTCCCTTTGACCCCTCTTCATGACGGTGCTCTTATTATTCAGGAGGGGCGAATTGCAGGAGCTGCTTGTTATCTTCCGCTTCGTGATTCAAAGCAGATAAAAAAACATCATGGAGCTAGACACAGAGCCGGCCTTGGTATTGCCGAAGAGACAGATGCTCTGGTGATTGTCACATCTGAGGAGCGTGGAGAGGTCTCCATCATGGTTAACGGAAAGCTTATCCCGGGAATAAAAAACAGCGATTTAAAGAATATGATAGTCTTCTTTATGAATCCTAAAACAGCTTATGAGGAGACATATAATATTTAAATGAAAAAATATATTGAAATAATTGTCAGAATTATTAAAAACAGAAATCTTGTTCCCAAGCTGGCCAGTATACTTCTTGCTGTGATTCTCTGGGCTTATATTTCAAGCGCAAAGAGCGGTGAGGTTAAATTTAAATTACCGGTAAACTTTTCAGGTTTGGAAGAGAATTATATTGTTTCAAAAATTTCTCATAAGTATGTTGTTGTGGAGATAACGGGTAATAAAGACGATCTGAAGAATATCAACTCAAAGAATATAAAACTTCAGGTAGATCTGGCAAATGCTGAAGCCGACGATTACAAATCTTATAAAATTACATATCAGAAGATAGATTTTACCGATGATTTTAAAGTTGAATTGTATCCGGAAGAAGTGAAGATTCTCATTGAGAAGAAGGTAACAAGAAATGTTCGTGTAATACCAAGATTTAGCGGTCAAACGGGTAAGGGTTTTATGATCGGGAAAATTCGTGTGAATCCTGAATACATCAAAGTGACAGGTTCTGTTTCTGTTATAAAAAATATCAGTTCGGTATATACAGAACGGATATCAGTTGACGAACGGAATACATCTTTCAGGCAGGACGTAAAAATTGAAAAGGTTAACGAAGAGGATATTGAATACAGCCTGGCTAAAGTAAATGCGATTGTGCCTGTTGTTAATTTTTCCGAAAAGACTACTTTAGAAATTCCGGTTATTATGCGTAATAAAAAAAAGGGTTATAAATATTTATTTAATGCGGATAAAGTAAAAATAAGCATTATAATTCCTGACAATAAAGATATCAGCGAAGATTCATTTTCGGCATACATTGATGGTGATGAAATTGAGGTTAATAATGAGGAGTTCATTAAAAAAAGCCGGGTTGAAGTAGTGGCCAATGTATATGTGCGTGGGGATTCATCTGAAATTGAAAATCTTATATTGTCAACAACTCCCGATAGTGTTGAAATAGTTGTAACAAAGGAGTGAGTAAATGCCTATATATAGCGATTGCACAAAACTAATCCTTAAATTGCGGAGATCATAATGATAGGCAGGTTTTTCAGCTTACTATTTTTTATTTTTATTGGGTACATAACCTGGAAGCTAATAAAGTTTATTTTTAAAGTCGGAAAAACAGCTGGTGAATTTAATCAGAGAGTTGATGAAATTAACCGTTCAAGGCAATCTTCACGCTCCGAAAAGAAAGGTGATGTGATAGAACTTGATAAAAATCAGTATAAAGTTGAGTAGTATGAATAAATGAAAAGATATTCTTTTATATTTATTTCCATATTTTCTCTGTTGCTGACTTTGTCATGCGGAAAACTTAAGGGTGAGTTTGCATTTCAGAATCCCGGGGAAAAGGGTTATAAGGTCAATCAGAGTCGGTATGAGATTAATTCATCGGAATCTGTAAACTGGATTTATAAATTTGATACAGCTCCCGGAAGCAGGGTTAAGCTTGGTGTAATAATTCTAAAAAAAGAGTTAGGCTGGATAGATATTTTAACTACTACGGATTATATCGATCCTATGAAAAATATTGTCTATGGAACACTTAAAGACTTTGAACCGGGAGATTATAAGATCGTCCTTGTCGAGACGTCATTTGAAGAGAATAAAACTATAGATGAAATTGAAATTTATATATATTCAGATGAAGAAGTTCTCGATTAGCAACTGTTAATTGTTCATTTTGTAATTTTATCCACAGAATCCAGCATCTGGCTGAGCGCATCCTTTTTTTTCTGTATCTGCAGAAGTTGTTTCTCCCCATTGTTAAGATGTTCCTGAATATTGCTACCCATTTTATCACCTTTGTAATTCATATAGCCTAGATATAATCCCAGGGCGATTATTGTAATTACAATAATTTTTACAAGTTGCTTCAGTATAGAATAAACAAGAAGCGAAATTAGCAGTATGATGATAATAAGCAGTATTTTATTTGATGTTATTGCGTTTATAATTGATTCCATTATCTAATTCCGCTAATAAAAATTTCCGAGGCCAGAGTACTTTAAAAACTTTATTTATATCGATTATTTCTTGCAATGATTTTTTTATTATAAAATACTGTCTTGAAGGGTAGTAATTTATTTTTTCAGGCACAGCGCTTTGCGCTGTGCCTGAAATGGGGGATTACGGGTGATAGACCCCATTTCAGCGTATGCGAAGCATACGTGTCCTTGAAAATAAAGCGCTATCTTTTGAAGTTAAAACCGGTTTTCTGTATGTGTATTTTAATTCCGTAGTTTATTGTGTTTCATTGTTGTTCAGTTTTATATTACCTGATATAATCCGGAGGAGTTAATGGAGTTTAAAAAAGTTCTAAAAAAAGCGACTTTCCTTGATCCGCTTAACGGATTCAATCCCGGGGGGCGCGAATGTGAGATAAGAACAGATCCGCTAACGGGCAGAAATACCAGAATTCTTTATTTTCCTCCTCGCGTTTTACCGGAACCGGATTTAAATATTTTAAAAAGTAAAGATACCGGTTTCTGTCCTTTTTGTATCGAAAATATTTATAAAATTACGCCTAAATTTAATCCGGAATTGTTCACCAAAGAAAGATACCGTGTCGGAGAAGCGGTTTGTTTTCCTAATGCCTTTCCTTATGACGAAAATGGTGCTGTAACTGTAATGACCGAAAAGCATATTGTTTTAATTGATGAATTTACACCAGAGATATTAACGAATGCGATATCCTGCTGTGTTGAGTTTCTTAAGGATGTAAAAGCCAAACAACCTGAAGCTGTATATCAGTCGGTCAATTGGAATTATCTCCCCGTTGCGGGAAGTTCAATTGTGCATCCTCATCTTCAGGTTACTGCTTCATCGGTACCGACTAATTATTATTCCGATGTTCTAAAGACTATGGAGATTTCAGGGAGCAATGTTTTTAGTGATCTTGTCGCTTCAGAGATTTCATCTGATGAAAGATTTATTTCAAGCGGGGATTATTTTTCGTGGCTCATTGCTTTTGCTCCCGAGGGCGTATTTGACCTTATGGCGGTTTCTCATGAATATTTCGAACCCTTTGAGCTTGAAGATCGGAGACTTGCAGATCTTGTCGGTGGGATTCTAAAAACAATTAATTTTATTAAAAAGAATAATATAATCAGCTATAATATGTCTCTATTTTTTCTTCAGGGGAATGGCGGATTCAAGCCCCACATGCGACTTTGTCCAAGAACGAATATTCCCCCTCTTGATACAAGTGAAATAAATTATATGAAGATGCTTCATAATGAGCCTATGACAACGATGAAGCCGGAGATTGTTGCTGAGGAGATAAAAAAAATCTGGGGTAAATAAAAAAAGAGCAATAAATTATTGCCCTTTTTTCAACTTAGCGGGGGAGGGACTCGAACCCCCCACACCACGGATATGAGCCGTGTGCTCTAACCTACTGAGCTACCCCGCCGGGTTTTTTTATTAGCGCGGGTAGGACTTGAACCTACGACCTTTGGGTTATGAGCCCAACGAGCTGCCAACTGCTCCACCGCGCGATCTGTAAGCAACGTAAATAAAGTACAGATATGTGTCAACATATTTTAACAATAAAAAAAATTAACATAAAATTTTTCTGAAATTTGGTCAGAATAGTGTTTCTTATTTTTAAAAAATCGGTAAGAAATTATATTGAAATTGCTTAAATAAAAAATATATCAATTTATGTTTAAACCGGATTATTATGATGAAGTACATATAATCGATTATTGCCTGCACATTTCAACCGGATCAGTTGCATAGTGTTAGTTAGCCGTTACTGTTATGTCGGAGCGTTAAATTTATTTTTACAGGTTGAAAACTAATTGACCGTATTGTTGAACTAATTCACAATTAAAGTTGAAAGTTGCAAAACATGGCGGAGCATAATGATTAACCCTGCAAAATTTTTTAGAAACAGAAAGGTAGGTCTAGCCCTTGGAAGCGGTGGTGCAAAGGGTCTATCACATATAGCTGTAATCGAATATCTGGAGAACATGAAAATTCCCATTGATATAGTTGCCGGTTCCAGCATCGGTGCTGTTATAGGTGCTGTATATCTATGCGGTAATATGAAAAAGCTTAAAGATGATATGCTTGTGTTTTCAAAGAAAGAGCTGCTTTCTGTTGTTGATATTACTATGCCGAAATCCGGTCTTTTAAAGGGGAACAGTTTTATAAAATTTCTTACAAAATATATTCCGGAAAACGCAAAAATTGAGGATCTCCCCAAACCTCTTGCAATCGTTGCAACAGATTATTATACGGGTAAACAGATAATTTTCAGAAAGGGTAATATACTTGAAGCTTTAAGAGCAAGTATTTCTATCCCGGGTGTACTTATTCCTGCTGTCTACGGTGATACCATTCTGATTGACGGGGGTGTTGCCAATCCACTCCCGGTTGATGTTTTAAAAGATATGGGGAGCGGGCTCACCATTGCCGTAAATCTTCATCCCGTGCTTAAGGTTGCAGGTATAAAGAAGATTGTGAAAAGCGGTGCTAAAAAAATAGGATTAGATGTTTTTCCAGAGGGCATAGCATATGCCGATAACAAAAATAATGTAATTGTTCCGGATTCTAAAAAAAATTATACAGACTGGTTTAAAAATATCGAACAGTGGATTTCAAAGGAGAGGCAGAAAGTTTTTTTCCCGAGTATCTTTGAAGTTTTTTTTCAGGCAATCAACATAATGGAACACGTTAACACTCAGAATATACTGAAACATTTTAAACCTACTGTTTTGATTGAACCTGATCTGGTTCATATCGGAACTCTTGATTTTCATAATGCCAAAAGCATCATAACTGCAGGTTATGATGCATCGGCAGACAAAAAAAATGAACTGATCAGAAAGATCAGGTTCTGGATTTAAAAAAATAAGTACCGGATGTGAAATGAATAGAATAAATCAGTTTTTGAAAAATCACTACTATCTTACTACTGCTGTTTTGCTGTTTTTATCATTCCCTTCATATGATTTTATTTTATTGAAGTTTTTCCCTTTTTTCGCGTGGATTTTTCTTATTCCGCTTCTTGTTTATATTGCAGGAAGACCTTTGAAAGATGTTTTTATTACAGTTTTTATTACAGGTCTTGCGGGTAATTTTTTTACATACGGATGGATTGGAAACTTTGGGGCAAAAGTTCCAGGCGGATATGTGGTGATTCTTCTTTTTTTAATTCCAAGTTTAACGGCTTTTTTTACAATTAAAATTTTTATATCAGAATTTCTTTCGCGCAGATTCCCTGTGTATAAGATTCTGATTTATCCTTCAGTCTGGATAATTATTGATT
>JBBRFT010000189.1:0-7258 GCA_038241375.1 Spirochaetota bacterium | reverse complement strand
CAGTATTCTTAAAAAAATTTCAATGAAGTGAGTAAAATTTTTTTCTGATTCAATATTTTCGATGTCATGCTGTTCCTTAAGCCATTTATAAGCATCATAAAGCCGGGGTATCGGAGCGGAAGGTGAGTTCTGTCTGAATTTTTTTACAGCGTGTTTAAAGTCACGATCGGTCCACGTATCCTTCGTTTTTCCGATAATTTCAAGAGGGTATATAAGATTTGTTTTTTTCATAACAGTTAAACATGAGAAAAGCTTTGAATATAATTCAACTACTAAAACAAAAAACCGGACAGAAATGTCCGGTTTTTTGAATAATTTTCTCTAACGAAGAGTGTAACCCTCTTTGTTCAGCGCGGATATTACTTTTTTCTGAAGCTCATCAATTTCTGACGGTTCAAGTGTTTTTTCTTTTGATGCGAAAATTATCTTTATCGAAACAGATTTCTTATCATCGGGAAGTTGCGAACCTTCATATACAGATATTACTTTTGTATCGGTAATTCTATTTTTATCACATTTTTTGATAATATTAAGTATTGTTTCACTGTATGTTTTTTTATCCGCTACTACTGAAATTTCGAATGGAACTTCCGGGTATTTCTGAAGCTCCTTGAATTTAACCGGATTCTTTTCCGCATTGAAAAGAACATTCAGATCCATGTCGAATATCGCCGCATTACCGGTAAATTCAAATGCCTGAGCCGCTTCCGGGTGAACCTCGAATATAAGTCCCGCATCTTTACCATCAACTTCAATTTTCATCGATCTCCCCGGGTGAGCATATGGAGGGAGATTATCCGTTGCCGGTATCAGCTTAAAGTTTTTGATTCTGAGTTTTTCAATTAATCCGGCAGCTATTGCTTTCGCTTCAAAGAAGATTGGAGTCTCTATTTTTTTCATGAATACTGTACCGGCGACTCTGAAATTTTCGGTCACGAGATCGGTTGATTTACGATCATCTTTCAGGTAGACACGTCCAAGTTCAAAAAGGTCGAAACTGTCGAAAAATCTCTGATTGTATTTTATGAAATTCATCATATTCGGCACAATGCTCCGGCGCAGTCTATCCAATTCTATTGAAAGAGGATTGCGGAGTCTTAGTTCTTTGTCTTCGTTAATTTTAAGCGCATTAAGAGTATCTTCGCCGGTGAATGAATATCCCGAGACCTCTGTCATACTGAATGAGCCGGAGAGTATATCTTTCACTTCTCTTTCGAAATATCTGAACAGATTTTTTACAGGCGGTTCACATACAACCATTGGTGGTGCCGGATCAATATTTCTGTATCCGAAAACTCTTCCCACTTCTTCGACAACATCGTCCTTCATCGAAATATCTTTTGTCGAACGGAAATGCGGGGCTGTTACTTTAAGGTTCCCATTGCTGTTTACAACATCAAACTGAAGCGCTGTGAGAGTTTTGATAATAGAGTTATCATCCAGATTCTGCCCGATTTTTTTTCTTATATACTCTGCGCTGATATCAATTACCGCTCTCTGTACTGGAGCAGGGTAGTCGTCAACAACTCCGGTTACTGCTTCGGCGCCAGGTATTATCTGTTTTATAAGTTCGTAGCATCTTGCAAGAGCATCAATTGTAATTTCAGGTGAGAGGGTCTTTTCTAATCGCATTGCCGCTTCAGTTCTTGAGTCGAATCTCTGTGCGGTTTTACGGATATTAACAGGATTAAATGTAGCAGCTTCCAGAACAATTTCAGTTGTGCTCTCTTCCACCTCACTGTTCCCGCCGCCCATAACTCCCGCAAGAGCAATTGGACCCGAAGCATCAGCAATTACAATATCTTCAGTTGTAAGATCGTGGGACCTGCCATCCAGTGTAACAATCTTTTCATCTTTTGCAGCAAGACGTACGGTAATCTCATCACCCTTAAGCTTTTTACGATCGAAGGCATGCATTGGTTCGCCTATCTCTGCCATAACATAATTTGTAATATCAACAATATTGTTTATCGGTCTCATCCCCAGGGCTGTAACTGCTGCTTTAAGCCAGTCTGGAGATTGTTCAATTTTTATATTCTTCACAACCATGGCGCTGTATCGTGGAGATGCATCGCTGTTTTTGATTGAAACTTTCAGATTGTCTTTACTTGCTATATTTGAGAGAATAGTTTTATCCGCGGGTTCCTTAAATTTTTTCCCCATGAGAGCTGCTATTTCACGTGCAAATCCCTGGTGACCCCAGAGGTCCGGTCTGTGGGTTATAGATTTGTTGTCTATGTTTAGTCTTACATCAACCCAGTCGCTGAACACCTCGCTTAGAGGTTTACCAAGTTCTGTGTTTTCCTGGAAAATATGAATACCGCTGTGATCATCCGAGAGGCCCAGTTCTCTTAGCGAGCAGAGCATTCCGCTCGACTCAACTCCGCGGATCTTTGTTTTCTTTATGATAAACTCATCGCTGAATTTTGTTCCTACAGTTGCGAATGCTACAATATCACCGGCTTTATGATTCGGTGCTCCGCACACAACCTGTATCTTTTCAGAACCTGTATCTGCAAAGCAGAGAGTGAGCTTGTCCGCGTCGGGGTGAGGCTCTACGGTTATAAGTTTTGCTGTAACTATTGTATTGAAGAAACTGTTAAGATATTCAATACCTTCAATCTCCGCAGTGGACATTGTAAGTCTTTCAGCTATTGCTTCCGGTGTAACATCGGATATATCTACCATGCGTCCTATTGTCTTCAGTGAAATCCACATTTAATCTACCTCATTGCCTTAGAATTGATGAATGAATCTTATGTCGCCGCTCATGAAGTGGCGTATGTCGTTGATACCTGCCTGCATCATTATAAGCCTGTTGAGGCCCATTCCAAATGCGAAGCCTGACCACTCATCGGGGTCGATTCCACCTGCACGGAGAACATTCGGGTGTATAAGTCCGCAGCCGAGAAATTCAATCCATCCTGACTGTTTGCATACGCGGCATCCGTCGCCTCCGCAGATCATGCAGCTGAAGTCCAGTTCAAAACCGGGTTCAACGAATGGGAAGTAGCCCGGTCGGAGTCTGACTTTTACATCTTTCTTGAAAATTCCCTTGAGAACCTCTTCCATTACGTAGATCAGGTGAGAGATGGATATATCTTTTCCCACCATCATCCCTTCGACCTGGTAGAATGTATGTTCGTGTGAAGCATCAGTCGCTTCATATCTGAAAACTCTTCCCGGCGCCATAATCCGGAAAGGTGGTTTAATCTTTTCTATTCCACGGATCTGTATTGCAGATGTGTGAGTCCGGAGGAGGTTGCCATCTTCAGTCCAGAAAGTGTCCTGCATGTCGCGGGCAGGGTGGAACTTCGGTATATTTAAAGCTTCGAAATTGTAGTATTCAGTTTCGGCTTCTGGCCCGTCAAGTATCTGGAATCCCATAGAAGTGAGAATATCCTCAATTTCGTACTGGGTTTGCGATATGGGGTGGAGGTAACCGGATTTTCTCTCTCTTGCAGAGATGGGCGGATTAAGTGTTACGTCTATCCACTCTTTTGAAGCTATTTCGCTGAAACCGGATTTAGTCAGTTCATCTTTTTTTGCATCAAGAGCGTCTTCGATGATCTTTTTGATTTCATTCGATTTTTTCCCGACAACATTTTTAAGTTCCGGTGTAAGCTGTCCAAGCGATCTGAGGATCTCGGTAAGCATCCCTTTCCGGCCGAGAACTTTAACACGGATCTCTTCGATTTCATCAAGGAGTTTCGATGAGTTTATAAGCTCCATCGCTTCCTGTTTTATTTTATTAAGTTTCTCTTCCATAAATTAAATCCTGAAATTATTATAATATTTATCATTATGCATTGCGATTATTAACTTTTCAATTGGCTCGCAGCCCTTTTAAAAGTCAAGGAAAATGTTCGGAATAAGGGAAAAACGATTTAATAGATAAAAGTATGATGCAGCATCGGGATATTTTTGATTTAAATATTGGTGAATATGGTTTTATTTTCAAGGTGATTGAATTCTTTTGTTGTCTGAATTAAGATTAACAGGATTAGAGGATTTCTAAGATTAAGAACTGTAGCTCGCAGCATGCTGCGAGCCTGCAAATCTTAAAAATCCTCTAATCCAACGAATCCTAATTCAGACATTCTGTCTTTGGCTGATTTTGCTGCACCAAGTGCGGGAATGACAGCCTGATTTTTTACAGCTAAAAATTTTACGTTTTCTTTCATTCCTTTTAAAGCTCTTTCCGCGACTATTTTTTTAACTGCAGGGATAAGGATTTTATGTGCTTTTGATAATCCTCCGCCAAGTATAACAGCTTCGGGATTGAAAATGTTTATAATGTTTACAATCCCTGCACCCAGATAGTTCGAAATATATTCGAAAGACTTAACAGAAAGTTCATCTTTTTTTACCGCTTCATCATAAATCATTTTCGCGTTAAGCTCTTCATTTTTAATTCTGCTGTGCAGAGTGGAGCTTTTGTACTTTTTTAAATTTGCTTTTGCGAATTCAACAAGGGCTGAGGCTGAAGCATAGCGTTCAAAGCATCCTCTGTTTCCGCATGTGCACTCTTTACCCTCTGTTTCAATAATCATGTGTCCTATCTCCATTGAGCTTCCGTTCTGCCCGGTGAAGAGTTTTCCGTCAATTACAGCGCCGCCTCCGATACCTGTTCCAAGGGTAATCATTACAAAAGTCTTTATCTTTGTATCGTGACTCTCCCACCAGTATCCCGCGCAGGCAACAGTGGCGTCGTTTTCGAGAAAAGTTTTAATACCGGAAAGTTTTTCAATGTTTGCAGCAAGAGGATAGTTTTCCCAGCAGAGTATATTGGGGCTTGTAACGACCGTCCCCTTTTTTCGGTCAATTGAACCGGCTGCTCCTATCCCTATGGCTTTAATATTACCTTTATCAACTTTTGCTTCTGATGATAATTTTTCAATAAGAGCTATTATGCTCTTATCTATCTCTTTTGCTATTTCTGAAGTAGGTGTATCGTCGGAACTTAATACTTTCCCGGTCTCGTCAGTGAGAACACATTTGATGTTTGTGCCTCCTATATCAATTCCAATGTACATTGTTTACCTCTTCCTGATCTGTTGTGAAACATATGATTTATAGAAAATACATATATAACAGAAGATGTCAATATCAAATTGATCTATTGAGGCGGCTACGCAAAAGATGAGTGAGACATAATCCTTGTTTTTTTATCAAAAAGAGTGCTTTTATTATAATAAGTGTAGACACAAAAACGGTATTTTTAAAAAATAATTTTATGAATATAATAGATCTGCATTGTCATACAACCGCATCTGACGGAATAAAAACTCCCTCGGAGCTTATAGACTTCGCCATAGAGAATAATGTTGAAGTTCTTGCCGTAACCGATCACGATACTGTTTCCGGTCTTGAAGAGTCTGTAAATTATGCCGCGGATAAAGACATTGTCTTAATTCCGGGGATTGAGTTCAGTATTGATTATCAGGGCGGATCATTTCATCTGGTGGGATTGTATATCAATCATGAGTATACCCCTCTCATAAAGAAAACTCTTCATCTTCAGGATGTACGTGATAAACGTATTTACAGGATTATCGAAGATCTGGAAAAACATGGTATTGAAATACCGGTTGAGGATGTTCTTGCTGAAAGTGCCGGGGGAGCAATCGGCCGTCCCCATGTGGCACGGGTTCTTGTTAAGCGTGGTTATGCAAATAATCTTAATGAGGTTTTTAAAAGGTATCTCGTAAAAGGGAAGCCCGGTTACGTTAAAAAAGAGAGAATTAAACTCGAAGAGGCTGTGAGTCTTATAAAAGGTGCCGGCGGAATATCGATTATAGCTCACCCTGTATCATTGAATTTTAAGAGTATGACAGAGTTTGAAAATACACTGAAAGGATTTATCGATGCGGGAGTCGAGGGAATTGAAGTCTACTCCTCTATGCATAAGAATTCAGAGATAACAGATTTTCTGGAACTTGCGGTGAAGTATAATCTGATAGTATCCGGCGGAAGTGATTATCATGGTGATAAAGATGAGAAAATAGGATACTATCTCCCGTCAAAGCCGATTCCATTTGAATTATATGACAGAGTAAAATCCTGTAAGAAAGAATAGTTATTCTTATCTTCGTTCATTCATCAGATTACCCGTATCTTGCCTCCAACTCCCCAAACTCCATGGAGGCGATTAAAAATTTCAACATAATCTTTTATTTTTTTAAAAAACATTAAGCTAAAGGTAGCCGCTCTGCCGATCATTAATTGATAATTAATATTTTTCAATGAAGTTACATGCAGGAGAGCAGTATGAATAATCTGATTAATAGAGCTATAATACCGGTAATAAATGATAAAGGTGCATCCTCTTTGCGGATAACACATCTGATTTATATAAAGGAATTTATTGAGAGAATATCCTCAAAATCATACTTGAAAGCTGAGGAGCTTAACAGACTCGAAGCGCAGTTTGGAGTTACTCCCGATATTATATCATGGGGTGATTATTTTCAGGCAGAGATAGCAACATCCATGCAGAGTAAAAGTGATGACGAATTTATGAAAGCTTTTGAAACTGTAAAATTTGATATGATATCCAGTTATCTCATTTTCAAAGATAAGGGGAGTGAATTTTTTGAGTGGGTTGAAAACTCTTTTGGTAATCTTGAAGTGGATGATTTTAACAACCTTAGTATTGAGGACCAGGAGATAGTTCATCTTAAAATACTTATGGATTATTATCAGGAGATTGGAATTACAGACAGGTTCACAGAATCTGAACTGAGTTGGCATTCATCATTTAAAGAAGCTCTTGCGATTTAATAGAATATTATAATTTTTTAAAATAGAAAGCTGCCTTTTTGAGGCAGCTTTTTTTGTGTTGTGGTTTTGTTTAATCGATACGGTCAAGATAATAGATCAATGAATCTATGTGCCAACAGCAATATCACAGAAAAATAACTTGCAATAAAGCTTTATAACTTTTTAATAAACTTTTTAAATGAAATGCTTAATAATACCGGTTCCGCGATACTGAAGTTTTGTTTAAGTTTAAATGGAAACTATCCCCTGAAGGTGTAAAATGAGTAAAACATTATATTCCCATGATACTAAAAATCTGCATGCTATAATAAAAAATTCCTGGCAGCAGGCTGAAAATGCCTGGAAATCGATTGATCTTTCCGGAATAAATACTGATGATATAGATAATATAATAGTAACAGGTCTTGGCGGATCTGCAATCAGCGGTGACGTTCTTAGAAATTTTCTCCGCAGTGAGCTTAAAAAACCGCTTATT
>JBBRFT010000188.1:0-7278 GCA_038241375.1 Spirochaetota bacterium | reverse complement strand
GCAATTACCGGCAGAGATTTTAAAAAATTAAAAATCACCTATGAAAATCTGAATGACAGACTCTGCAGAGTCCGCAGCATTGAAGAGATAGCTGAATCGGTCACTTACTCTTTTTTCAATTATCTTTCATGCGGAGAGTGCGCGATACTGATACATGATAAAAACACTGATCAATACTGCGGCAGCTGTATCATTAATACAAAACATGACATCACCAGAAGAATTCACACCTGTGAGGATTCAGAATTGATTAATATCTCCGGTGATAACCCTCTACTTGAATATGTCAGATCTAGCCGTTCACTGGTTAAACAGGAGGAAATTGAATACTGGATCCTGAATAATGGAACGAATATAGACTTAACCGATCCGCTAAGACATGCCGCAGTAATCGTTCCTGTTTTTTTTGAAAACCATATGTCCGCCCTTCTGTTGCTAGGGATGAAAACTGATGGTGCTTTCTATGCCGCAGGTGAATCAGAATTCCTTTATCAGCTTGGAATTAATCTCGGACCGCATATAGAAAACGCCTTTATACTTCAGGGTCTTGAAGATACACTGGAAGAAAGGACACACGATCTCCTTGAATCAGAGAGTAAATATCGTCACTTTGTCGAAAATGCAAATGAAATAATATTCAAGGCGGACCTGATCGGAAATTTTATCTATTCCAATCCTGCATTTCAGAAAATGCTTGAATACACGGAAGAAGAAATTCGTACATTAAATTATCTCGATCTTATCCCTCCGGACAATCGCGATGGTGAATCTGAATTTTACAGTGAACAACTGAATAATAAAATTGATAACACCAGCCGGGTGCTGCCGGTAATTACAAAATCGGGGAAAATTTTATGGATAGAACAGAACGTTAAATCTATAAAAGATGATTCGGGGAATATCGTTGAATTCGACAGTATTGTACATGATATTACCGAAAGGAAAGCCGCTGAAGATGCCTTGCGTAAAAGCGATACGCACTACCAGAAATTGATGGAAAATGTCAGTGACTCTGTTTTCATCATAACACTCGATGGTCATTTCAAATATATCAACACAGCTGTAACCAGATTAACAGGAATCCCTCAGGATGATCTAATCGGCTCGCATTTTCTTTCCATCGTTCATCCTGAATACCGGCAGAAGCTGATGGAATTCTACCGGAAACAGGTGGATGAAGGGATTGACTCAACCTATACCGAATACCCGGTACTTTTAATTAATGATAAGATCCTGTGGATCGGCCAGACTATTCGCATGAACAGAAACATTGAAGGTGATATTGAATTTTTCGGCATTGCCCGTGATATAACCTCCATCAAAAATGCCGAGGATGCCCGCCGTGATCTCGAAGAGGCGAAATCCCGTTTCTTCTCGAATATTTCTCACGAGATCCGTACACCGCTTACTCTTATGCTCGGTCCCATTGAATCTGTCCTTCAGGGAGATTCCGGGATGGTGGTCGATACTCAGTTTTTTAAAAATCTGCATCGAAATACAACAAGCCTGCTCCGGATGGTAAATAATCTTCTCGATTTTTCAAAAATTGAAGCCGGTAAAATGACTTTAAATGTAAGTGAGGCTGACATAGTTTCTTTTGCCCGGCATTATCTCAACAACATTGAACTGGCAGGAAAATCAAAAAATATCACTCTGAACTTATCATCCTCATCTGACTCGATTATGCTGTTCTTTGACCCGGAAAAAATGGATAAAGTTTTTATGAACCTGCTGTCAAATTCTTTAAAATTTACCGGCAATGGCGGCAGAATTTCGATTTCACTTATTGAAGATAAGGATCATTGCCGTATTGAGGTATCAGATTCAGGTGAAGGGATCCCGGGGAAAAGCATAAGCAGTATCTTCGACCGTTTCAGCCAGGCGGACGCCACCTCAACCAGAAAGTATGAAGGCACAGGGATAGGATTAGCACTGGTCAAGGAGCTGGTTGAACTTCATAACGGTTCAATTACATTAGAAAGCAGGTACACTGAAGAGCACCCCGATGATCACGGAACAATTTTCACAATAAGTATGCCGAAGGGTTCAGAACACTTTACGGACAGGATAAATGTAAAGTTCAATGAAAAGAGCAATCTTCAGGACTATATAAGAGATTACCGGATGATAGGAACCCGTGAAATTGAAGCGTTAAAAATTACCGATCATACTGCGGATCACCCTACCGGCGAAATTGAAAAACAGCCAGCCGGAGATAAAAAGACAATACTGATTGTTGATGACAATGAAGATATGCGTAATTTTATAAAGACACTGCTGCAGAAGCATTATCATATTATACTTGCTGTAAACGGAGAAGATGGAATCACTTCTGCCAGAAATCAGAGCCCTGATCTTATTGTAACGGATGTAATGATGCCGGTAATGAACGGCTTTGATATGACCTCTATCATAAAGAATGATGAAAAACTCAAAACTACTCCTGTAATTATGCTTACTGCAGATACTGATCTCATGAGCAAAGTGGCAGGTCTGGAATACGGTGCTGATGACTACCTGCATAAGCCTTTTAACACCATTGAACTTCTGACAAGGATATCTTCTCTTCTGAAAAATTATGAATACCAGCAGATTATAAGCCGCCGGAATGAAGAAATTGAAGGTGAGCTTGAAGTCGCCCGTCTTCTCCAGGAACGGCTGCTCCCTTCATCTATGCCCGAGATTTCAGGATACCATGAGCATGCCATTTACATCCCCATGGATAAAGTCGGCGGGGACTTTTACGACGTCGAAAACCGTGATGGATTTCTTAACATATTTATTGCTGATGTTTCCGGGCACGGACTGCCGGGAGCGTTTCTTGCGACAATTACTAAAATTGCACTGGAAAATATAACTGTCCGCGCCGGCACAAATAAGGTACTCTATCAGCTCAACAATGTAATTCTCAACCATACCGTGCGGAGTAATTTTGTAACCGCTTTTTTTGCAATGATTGACATCAGCACCAACATTATGCGGTACGCAAGTGCCGGGCACTCATCGTCCATACTGTATCGTAAAAAAAATGATGAATTCATCGATCTCACAACAAAAGGGACACCGCTTGGCTGGTTTAATAATATCCGGATAGAAGAAAAAACAATTCAGCTCGAATCGGGAGACAGAATAGTATTCTATACCGATGGTATTACAGAATGTAATAATCTTTCAACGGGAATGTATGGAGATGAGAATTTTAAAAAGATAATAAAAGAGTATTCGTCACAAAAATCAGACATTTTTTCCGGAGAATTAATGAATGAACTTAAAACACATAATGGATCGAAATCTTTTGAGGATGATATAACCATGGTGGTGATTGATGTCCTTTGATTATTCACACATATAAGCCGGGAAAAGATGTTTCATAAATATGATTTTTAATATCAAGTAGTCTTATCCAGTATATACTGAACAGCAAACTGAATAAGCTCCGATGACGAATTAATATTCAATTTACTCTTAATCTTCTCTCTATAATTTTCCACTGTCTTTACGCTTATATGAAGTTTGTCGGCTATATGCTTGTTCCCCAGTCCGTGACCGATAAGCTGAAATACCTCAAATTCACGGTCTGTCATGGAATCCACAAGCGCCGTATGCTCATCGTGCTTCGGGGATGACAGTTTATCCAGCAGTTTCTCTTTGAGACTGTCGCTCATGTACTGCCTGCCGTCAAGAACTGTTCTGACAGCGTTTATTATAATTCCCGGGTGCTCATTTTTCATTACAAATCCCCTTGCACCGGCACGGATTGCACGCTCGGCGTATAGAGACTCCTCGTATATTGACAATACCAGTACTGGAATATTTGAATACCTCTCCCTGCATGCTTTTATCAGATCGATTCCGCTTGTACCGCTAAGCGATATGTCAACGGTTATAATATCGGGAACTACCCGACCTAAAGCCTTCAGAGCTTCATCGGCAGTACCGGCCTCACCTATGACATACAAGTCCTTTTCCAGCTCAAAAATCTGCTTAAGTCCCTGCCTTACTATAGGATGAGCATCCACAAGAAAAACACCCGACTGATTTTTAGCCACACCCTTTTTAAGAAGTTTAACTTTTCTTGTATTCTCAACCTGTAACGGTTCACCTGAAACTCTGAACCGGCAGGCAATGCTTAAACCCCCGCCGGGGTTACCCTTAACTTCAGTGGAGGCTCCGATGAGCCAGGACCTGTACTTAACGATGCTCAGAAAAAGATTGTTCCTGTCTTTGTCAATTTTTTCAAAATCTTTTCCGTCATCTCTGATCTCGATACTGCATATATTATTATCTATTGAAGCATTGATAAGAATATTTTCAGCTTCATTATTTTCAATAGAATTGAGAATCGATTCTTTAATTATATAATAAAGATTTGAATTCTCCAGTTTACCGCTTATACTTATGGCATCATCCCACTTAATTAGAATTTTCGCCTTAGTTGATTCCTTTATAGCATCTCTTAAAATCTCCACCGCAGCAAGAAGACCGCCGGGATTTATATCAACCGGACTAAGCTCCTTGGCGATCTCTCTGGTTTTACTTACAGCTTTATTTACAAGATTTATAATTTCATCAATATCAGAAACAGTCTCCTGCATTTCATCTCCAAGTTTAACTTTTAAAAGTTCAATTCTAAATAAAATGCCCGCAAGATGCTGAGCAAGCCTGTCGTGAAGATCCTGCCCTATTTTAAGCCTTTCAGCGGCATTGGTCTCCATTACCACCTTCTCAAGACGCTTCCGTTCTGTGATATCTATGCCGACGTAGAAAATAAAATCGACATTACCATCCATTCTCACAAGTGGCTTGCCATGCCATTCCACAAGAAGCACTTCTCCGTCCTTCGCAAGAATCGGATATTCACTGACGGAACTTTTTTTTCTGATCAGCATATTATTAAAATCTTTTTTTTGTATTTCACGTTCGGCCTGATGAAAGAGAAGTTCAATATAATTCTGACCGACGACATCACCAAGATGATAGTTAAGCGCTATAAGCATCGCTCTGTTCATTGTAAGAATATTACCCGCTGAATCAAGTGCCAGGTAAAATGCAGGATTAATATCCTCTAAACTCTTCAGGAAGTCTTTTCCTTTTCTAATCGTCTCTCTTGCACGGAACTCTTCGGTAACATCCCTCTCGATGATCGAAGCTCCGATGATCACTCCTTCAGAATCGTATACAGGTGAAATTTTCATCGAAAGATAGACCTGATTGCCCGATGAAGTCACACCTATAGTTTCATACTGATCAATCTTTTCACCCTGTTTAACCCGCTCGAGCAGAAGCGGAAAATCATCGGGCTGATACGGCGGGATAAGTGAAGAATAAGAACATCCGTTAATCTCTTCAAATTTATATCCGAAAATTCTCTCCGCGCTGCTGTTCCAGCTTACTATCAATCCGTCAAATGTAACACCGATAATAGCATCATCGGAATCCTCAAGAAGCGATGAAAGTTTCTTCCGGAGTGCGTCAATATTCTTTTTTTCCATGACATCATGGAAAACACTGAGTATGGCATATTCATTATTATATTCAACAAGTCGGCTGCTAACTTCAACAGGTACAATCTCACCATGAGCATTCTTTATTGAAGTATCGATTCTCTTACCGTCTTTAGAAGTGTTGCTCATAATGCTTGAGGCTATATCCGGCAGTGAGTGATAGTTAAAAAGATTCAACACAGAAAATCCGACTACATCCTCCTCTTTCAGACCCAAATACTCAAGTCCGCTGCTGTTGATTTCAAGAACGATCCCCTCCAGATCATGGATTACAACTATATCGATTATACTGTTAAAAAGCAGCTTGTAATTACTCTCGGTTCTATTAAGAGTCTGTGTTCTTTCTGCCAGTATCTTCTCAAGTTGCCTGTTTTTATTTTTAAGCTTATCCTCTGAACTTTTAATCCGGAGCATCGCCTTCACCTGCGCAGCAAGTTCAATCTCGTCAATCGGCTTTGTGAGAAAAGCATCGGCACCCGACTCAAGACCAGCGGCTCTCTTTGCCGATGTCGTATCAGAAGCTGTAAGAAGTATAAGCGGTATACTCTTTGTCTCATCATCATTCTTCAGCAGTCGGCATGCCTCTACACCATCTACACCGGGCATTATATAATCTATGATCAGAATATCAGGCTTTTCCTTCTTCATATTTTCTACACAATCAGCTGCTGAAGTAAATGTAGTAATCTCCGCTTCGGGGAAATATGAGTTAAGCAGAGCTTTAAGTGTTATCAGGTTATCCCTGCTGTCGTCGATCGCTGTAATTTTAAACATAATCAATCTAACCATTTCCTGATTTTATGGACGAAAGTATCGATATTAAAGGGCTTTCTTATAACATCATCAAATCCGGCTTTCATCATCTTCTCTCTATCCCCGGCTATATCGAGACCTGTGAATGCTATTACAGGAACACTCTTTTTTACAAAAAGATGTTTAATATTTCTCACAAGAGAGAGTCCGCTAATGTCGGGGAGAGTGAGATCGAGAAGGATAATATCCGGCTGAATTTTTTCGAGCAGGTCAAGCCCGGCGACACCGCTTTCAGCATGATAGACTTTACCCATCCCTTTGAACTCATGTTCAATAATCGCGTTAACCGGTATAATATTATCTATATCGTCATCAATAACAAGCATGATAAATTCATTGACCCTGGTACTATGATTCTCCGTGAAATCCCCGTACTCATTAACCGGCTCAGCTGTATCACTTTTATCTGCCGGAATATAAAATGAAAATACCGCGTTACCATCGTCATCGGCTGAAAACCGGGCTTCACCTTTCAGATGATAAATATAAAGCAAAGCAAACTGGAGCCACATCAGGGAACTTCTGCTGAATCCCTTTTCCACAGCAATCTCTTTATCAAAAAGTTCCATATCATCAGTACTTATTTTGATTTTTTTACTAGACGCGGTTAAATTAAATTTTGAATCACTTAAAGATGACCCGAAAAAAATTGTCGGATTATCAAAAGATAAAGAAAAAAAGAATAAACATATCGATTCAATAATTTTGCGGAACACATCTTTTTCGGTAATAATAAACGCTGAACTATCTTCAATATCACAGACCAGTTTGTACCCGTTATCAATGCTGAGTGTCATTGTATGCATTACGGCATTATCAATCATCTCTCTTACGGAAAATGTTGAAATACCCCGTTTTTTTTCTCTGCCCGATAATCTGTTTAAAAACGAAAACTCTTCAACAATATTCAGTATTTTTTTTCCGTTTCTTTCAATTGTTTCAAGATAGGAGTTTTCATCAG
>JBBRFT010000187.1:0-7284 GCA_038241375.1 Spirochaetota bacterium | reverse complement strand
GCTTTGCCCCCTCCGGGGGTGCGGGGGCTGGGTGCGGGGCCTAATGTGAGGATAGTGCGGTTTTGAAATGAAATTTAATCCTAACACGTGATAGTCGGGATAGATAATAAAAAAGGAGAAAAAAATGAGCATTAAAATGACAAATGAAGAGCTTAAAGATCTTGCACCTAAACTTGCGTATAAAGTTGCAGATATAAGCCTTGCCGAATGGGGCAGAAAAGAGATTGAACTGGCTGAAGTGGAAATGCCGGGACTTATGTCTGTTAGAGAAAAATACGGGAAGACCAAACCTCTGAAAGGATTGAAAGTCGCAGGTAGTCTTCATATGACTATTCAGACGGCGGTTCTTATCGAAACTCTTTCAGCACTTGGTGCAGATGTAAGATGGGCATCGTGCAACATCTTCTCGACACAGGATCATGCGGCTGCAGCGATTGCAAAAGCAGGGAAGACTCCGGTGTACGCGTGGAAAGGTGAGTCTCTTGAAGAGTACTGGTGGTGTACAGAGATGGCTCTCACATGGCCTGACGGAAGCGGCCCGGATCTTCTTGTAGATGACGGAGGAGATGCTACACTTTTTATTCACTACTGTCACAAAGCTGAGAAAGATATCAAATTCCTTGATCAGAAAGCTGAGCACAAAGAGATGCAGATAATTCTTGATCGTGTTAAAGCATGTGTTAAGAAATTTCCAACAAGATGGACCGAAAATGTTAAGAATATACGAGGAGTTTCTGAAGAGACAACTACCGGTGTTCATAGACTATATCAGATGGAGAAGAGCGGCGAGCTTCTTTTCCCTGCAATTAATGTAAACGACTCAGTTACTAAATCCAAGTTTGACAATCTTTACGGATGCCGTGAATCTCTTGCTGACGGAATTAAAAGAGCAACAGATATTATGGTTGCTGGAAAAGTTGTAGTTGTTGCCGGTTATGGAGATGTCGGTAAGGGTTCAGCTCAGTCAATGAGATGGTTCGGAGCGAGAGTTATTGTAACAGAGATAGATCCGATCTGTGCTCTTCAGGCATCAATGGAGGGGTATGAGGTTACAACAATGGAGAAAGCTGTTGGTCTGGGAGATATTTTTGTAACTACAACTGGTAACAAAGATGTTATAACAGGTGCGCATATGGAGAAGATGAAAAATAACGCAATCGTCTGCAACATCGGACACTTCGACAGTGAAATAGCAATGCATTATCTTGAAACAAATAAAAAGTGTAAAAAAGTTACAATCAAGCCGCAGGTTGACAGATGGACTCTTGAGTCCGGAAGATCAATCATCGTTCTTGCAGAGGGTCGTCTTGTAAACCTCGGCTGCGCGACAGGCCACCCGAGTTTTGTAATGAGCAACAGCTTTACAAACCAGACTCTTGCACAGATAGAGCTTGCGGGTAAAAAACATGAGAATAAAGTTTTTGTTCTTCCGAAGAAACTCGATGAGGAAGTTGCAAGACTTCACCTTGAAAAACTCGGAGTTAAGCTCACAAAGCTTACAAAAGAGCAGGCGGAATACATCGATGTACCGGTCAATGGACCATATAAGCCGAATCATTACAGATACTAGAATCTAACAGCCCCCCAACCCCCCGGCGGGGGGCTTAAAGACTGTGAGTTTTAAAAGTCACCCTCCGGGGGATTTGGGGGGCGCTGAGATGTGGGTAAGTCAGAGGTGCCCAACGGGCGGATGTTGCTTGGCACGTCTTAGTAAAACTTCACCTCTTTCTCATCTATAAACAATTTCGAAATCGCACTCTCGCCGCTTCCCGACACCGATACTTCCACTGATACATTCTTTAAACTCTCTTCAATTATTTTCCCCTCTCTCTGCGGGACGAAATAGCTTTCAACTCCGTACTTGATCTGTAAAGTATTACTTGCGTATTCAACTCTCCCTTTAATTATAACCGGATAAAGTTTTTTCAGCTCTTCATCGTTTTCCGATATGGCGGCGGCTGTATAATATTTACCGTCGGATTTCGGTTTAAGGGCTACGTAAATATCCTTTTTTTCTAACTTGTATGTGTCCTTTATCCCTGATTTTGAGATAATGTCTTCACTTATAATTGAAATTTCGTAATTCAGTATAACGTAATCACCGCTGAATAGCGAACGCGGATCTATGGGCTGACATTTAAGCAGCACCTTTGTGCCCCTGGCAAGGAGCAGTTCCTGTTTGGTAATCATGAATCCCAGGACCGCAATCTGCAGAGCTACTATGATGGGGAATAAAATTTTCTGATATGGTTTCATTTATTTCACCCTGTCCTGATTTACAATATTGTCGGCTTCAATCATCTCAGTAAGATTTTTTCTTTTTTTCTCCAGAATGTATCCCCCTGCAAGTCCCAGAATTCCGGTGATAATAAAAAGCAGAGATCCGGAGAACATATCCCAGAAGAGGTCAAAGTATCTTGTGAATACATGTATTATAATTCCCGCAGTGGCAAAGTTAAGTATTTTTTTTGATTGTACAATTGTGCTGTAATACATGAACACAGCTGATGTGATAAAAAGCAGAAGGTTGAATGTGATAGAATAGATCTCCCATGGCACCCCCGGTCCGGCAGTGAAGAGTGTTATCCCCGATGAGATGAATATGACCAGAGAGAGAAATAGTATAATTCTCTCTCTGGACATTTTTCTGAACATAATAATATACAGCATAACAGAAAGAGCAACGAATATCAATATCATCTTTATAACAATCGATTCCGCGCTGAATATAGACTTCTGAGCCTCTACTTCAAATGAGGCGAGATAAATCGCAATCCATACTCCGGCGGCGGAGACTCCATCAATAAAACTCACAGGATACTCAATCCCTTTTCCGGTGAGCATTTCATTCACAAGCCTGTTGATAAGAAAGCAGACTGTTACAAATAGAATAAATCCTATAAGATAAGCAAGTTTAAACTTTGCGTCAAAAGCCGAGAATCCGATAAATCCCGACCCTTTAATAATCAGAAGACTGATTGAAAAAATAAAAGCGAATCTCTTTTCAAAAGTTTTGCCTTCGTCAGGAAGAAATGAATAATAGAGCAGGATAAATATAAATCCCACAGCACCAAGGTGAAGTGTAATCATCCGTGTTGCAGTATGACTAAATGGAAGAAAAAATACTAATAAACAAAAAACAATAACCGGGATTATAAGCGTGATGTTCTCTCTTTTTTTTTGTAGAATAAAAAGTCCCCCCATCGAAGCCAGTGTAAGTGCGATATATTCTACTGCATGAATTTTAAGAACACCGAATTTCATAAGCAAAGGTAGGCTCTGCATATCCATCGGCCATGAGATTGCAATAAATGGAATCAGCAGAGAGAACCATCCCGCGACTGTAAAGACTTTACCGGCACTAGTCAGTACAGGATGCCGGGAGATATTTTTACCCGCAGTAATAAGAAGAGCTGCAAGGGGGAACTGCAGCATAACTATTATATATTCAAGAATTCTTTCAGAAGTCTCTTCAGGAATAAGCTTCACTGTGGGGATGTAGTAGTAATAAATTAATGATGCTGCCGACACCGCAAGTCCCCGGGTATCCTTTTCAATGTAAAACAGTATAGCAAGTGCAATTACCGGGATTATGTAGCCGTATGCCGGCGTTGCCGATGTCACGCTCCAGATAAAATAGAGAGCTGCCGCGATGTAGTATCCCTTTCTGTCCCGGAATATTATGGAGACAGCAAGTACCATTGAAGCCCATAGTATAATACTGTATGATGTTTCCGGATTCAGGTGTTCAATCTGGAAAAGAGGCAGAGCGTATGCGATCCATCCGGTGATGAAGAGTATCATTCCGGCATCTTTGTATTCCTGAATTTTTCTAAATCTGTTACCGTATCTCTGCATGAACGCTCCTGAGATAATATATAATCCTATGAGAATATATCCCGCGGGACCGTCTGTGGAGTAGTGTTCAATGGCATAGAATGCGAGCTGAAGGAACCAGCACGCGAATAGAAATGCTGATGCTGCAGTCCCTTTGCTGTTTTTTTCTCTGTAGCTGATCCATGCCGTAATAATAACCGGTATGCCGAAGAGGAAGCCGGGATTCCCGAAATAAGAGTACTCCCATATATCCCAGATAATAAAGAGAGCCATTGATAGAATTATCCCGGACTTTTCCCGCATAAGAAGTGAAATGGCAAATGCACCGATTCCCCATGCAAGAAGACCGTTAGTCGGATGTGAGCTTATATGATAGATCTGCGCCACAAGCATAATCCCCGTACCGTATGAGATTATCCCCAGAAGAAGGAGCGCTCTCCCCACTAGAGAGAATCTTCTCTCGGACTGAAGGAACCAGTATGCGCCGCCGTATGTACTTAGAATTAGAATAAAGATCTGAACCAGCTTGAGCGATGGGGGCATTTTGCGCCAGTTCGACGCGTAGAATATTATAATCCCGATAGCCAGACATAGTGTCGCCAGACCGATGATCATTTTTGAGAGATTAATTTTTTCTTTAACCGGCTGTTTTTCATTTTTCTTTTCATCCGGTTCTGCCGGGCTCTCTGTCGTAGAGGGTGTGTAATGATTCTCAATTTTCAATTTCTGCTGTGGTGTAATTAATCCAATATCAACCCACTCAGACATTTCTTTCAAAAGCATCTGTATAAACCGGACATTCTTTATCATCGATCATTCTCCTTCTTCCATGCATCTGAATCTATTCGTTCATCAAATCCCAAGCCCCCCGGAAGGGGGCTTAAAGACTATATTGCATCGAATTATAATTTACACCAAGAGTTTGAAGTCCCCCTCCGGGGGATTTAGGGGGCTTAACTTAATGACATTGCCCCCGGAGGTGGGCTTCAAAGATGAGATGTAATTTTTTCATTCATCAGTCTTTTATCACGTAAAGAAATAGTTGTAAAGTACTTTAAGCCCGCCTCCGGGGGTTTTGGGGGGCCGTCGGGTTGGGGTGAGATTAAAAAATTTCTGTTATTAATTATTGACAGAATACCTGCCAAGTCTATTGATATCAAACTATGGAAATAAAAACATCTCAAAAAACATCTGTTTTAAAGAAACTCCCCATATTCAATGGGATTTCGGATAATGGTCTGGCTCTCATTGCCCCCATTCTTAAACTAATAACTTTTAAGTCGGGCGAATCTGTTATCAGTGAAGGTGAGAAAGGAGATTCTCTCTTTATAATCCGTAATGGATCTGTTGAAGTATTTAAAACAAACGGTGTGGGTGAAGAGGTGAGCCTTGGAGTGCTTCATGAAGGTTCTTTTTTCGGCGAGCTATCTCTCTTTGATGATCACCCCCGTTCAGCTACAGTGAGAACCCTTGAATATACAGACTTTCTTTCTCTTTCCAGGAGTGATCTTATCGCTGCTCTGGAAGGCCACCAGGATATAGAAAATATACTTTACCGTAACACAATAATGGAGACATTCAGCCGGTTCAGGAATGTAATTACTAACTTTACTTTTTCACAGCATCATCTCAGTTCGAAAGACGAGATTATCGATGAGATCAACCGTGATCTTAAAACTGCAACAGAGATTCAGGAATACTTTATCCGGGCAGAGGATGACAATGGAATAAACTTAAGGCACGGAGTAAGCCGTTCTTATGTTTATCTTCCATCTAAAGCTATCGGTGGAGATTTTATCAGCACAATCAATGATGCTAAAGGGAACATCTGCGCGATTATTGCCGATGTGGAGGGGCATGGAATAAGCGCCTCTCTTGTTACGGGAGTTTTAAAAAGCGCATTTTCATTTCTTGTTCCGGTTTACGGAGATAAGCCCGACATTTTTATGTCGCATCTGAACAGACATCTATGCGGGATGCTTAACCGGCTTTATGCCACATGTTATTATGCATATATCAATCTCCAGGATAATACTGTGAGCTTTGCTAAAGCGGGGCATCATCATCCGCTGTTCTGGAAATCTTCTGAAAATAAATTTGAGTCTATTGTAGTACCGGGTCCGCTGCTTGGACTTCTTGAAGATGCTGAGTATGGTACTGAAACATATAATCTTACTCCCGGCGATAAAATACTTTTCTATACAGATGGTATAATTGAAGAGAGATGTGATGATGCTGAGATGTTCGGGATTGAGCGTCTTGAAAAAGCCGCGGAACGGGCTGTCGTCGAAAATATTTCACCGGTTGTCGATTATCTCATAGTTGAGCTTAACCGGTTCATAAATAAAAATACTTATGAAGATGATATAACCCTTCTGCTTTATGAATTTAATGAACCTATGAAATCTTAAATCATAAATGCGGATGTATATCCAGTGCCTGGTTTGAAAATGAAAAGAATGTTTCAAGTCCTGCCATCTCCATACATCTGTATATATGAGAGTTGCAATTGTTTATACTCAGGCTTCTCCCTTCAACGAGGAGTTCCCTCTTTATCCTGATCAGTGTCGAAAGCAGAAGCGAGCACATGATATTCTGGCCGGTCATATCTATAACCAGATCGCGATTATCCGTTTTTATAAATTCTTCGGTACTTTTTTCAAGAAGAGGGAGATCTGATTTCATGTTTTCGCATTTAAGGACATATGTCCGATCGTATTTGTTGTCGATAATCTCAAACATTTTCTTTTCTCCATGGTAAATTTCTAATCAGCTGCAGTAAAAATAGATTTCAAATCAATAGTATCAACTGATTATACTATAACTTATATAATAAGAAAGAAAATGGCAAGCCATCGGCTGATGCGTCAGATTTTGACCATAAAAAATGTCGAATTTTGAGTTTTTTTGTGAAAAAAGTTAGTTTTTTAACGAATTTCCCGCCCCCTCTGTCACGTAGTGACATCTACCCCATGAATGGGAGGAGAGTCTGTGGGAAATAATTTTAATTATAAAAATTTTCAGTTTAAAGAAAGGACTTAGAAAAAGGTTCTCCTCCCATTCATGGGGGAGATGGCCAACGGCCAGAGGGGGCGGGACAGTGGGGCGGTGCGACCTTTCATTACTCTTATAATTTTAAACTGATCTGCCGATACTATAATTAATGAATCACTCTTTTATAACGGAGAAAGCTTGATAGAAATTGGAGAGGAAACCATGGAATACAGGATTAGAAAATTTTCATATAACTGCAAGTGCGGGTACTCTCTTAATGTTTTTATCGATTTCGGGGCACCTCGGGAAAATTATAAGTGCAGAAAGTGCGGGAATATGATAAAAAGAGAAGAGACGCTCTGAAGAAAGAATATTCCCGGGCAATATATTGTACTTTCAGAAGTCGGGAATCTATTTCAATATAATCAGAGCTTTACACTTCGGACACACCAC
>JBBRFT010000186.1:0-7313 GCA_038241375.1 Spirochaetota bacterium | reverse complement strand
TTTTATATTCACTTTTGCCTCGTGTTATTAATTGTAATAATCCTACTATAATCTATGCTTATTCTAAAATTTCTTTACTGAATTTCCAGAAAAAACAGGTCATTTGTCAATCAAATTTATAATCAGTTTTTTACTTCTATTTCCACTGAAAAGAACATTCTACACTTCACCCCCACCTTGCCGGAGATTTACCTGATAGCAATTTGTTTTTTGGTGCATATCGCTTCACATACACACCTTTGGAAATAAACCGCTATCGATTTAACTGATAAAATCTGTATAAAAAAATCTTGACTAATAAGGTTTCTCATACTTAAATTCTAAAAAATATCAGCCACTGGGTAATATCATGAATGAAATATTTTTATTAATTTTTAAAGTATTGTTATTATTGTCTGTTTTAATCGGATCAGGTTTTGCAGGGAAATATCTTGCAGTCAAAAATGACAAAAGCGTCAGTCTCTTTTTTATTATATGTCTGCTGACCGGACCGGTTGGTCTAATTTTTATTTTTCTGCTTTTAAAATTACCAGAAAAATTTATAGGCCTGTTTATCACCATATCCGTTTTTATTGTTATGGTAGTCATGTTTACTCAGACCGCACTTCTTACCGGTCTTGAGTGGGGTTCAATAGACTTCCGGTTTTTTGTAAGAGATCCCTCTCAGAAGACTGTAAAGCTCGAAGAGGGCGTAAAAATGAATCATATAAATCCCCGGGCAAGGAAAGATATTGTCATCATCGGTATTGATGAAAGTACAATCCGGGAGTTTTCAGATCAGGGAATTCAGTGGCCTTTCCCATGGGATATTCATGCAAGACTTACCCGTTTTATTTCGACTGGTAAACCTCTCGCTATTCTTTATGATATAATGTTTCTGGATCATAAACCGGGAGAAGCGGAACTTGCAAAAGCGATAAAGGAGTCTGACGCGGTTTTTTTAGATTATCCATTTGAAAATGAGGAAGTTGATGTTGCATATAATGATCAAGAGGAGAGGCTGGCTCTTCTTAATAAAGTAACGTTTCCAGTCGATCCGAAAGATCGTACTGAGCAGCTTGTTGCTGATGTAACTCCCCCTACTCCTGAACTTATCAGAGCGTCCAGGGGAATCGGTTTTGCCAACGTATTTCCCGAACGTGATAGAATTAACCGGACTATCCCTCTGATTATCAAATATAATGGATTATATTACCCTAACATAGATTTATTGGTTGTTATGCATTACTACGGAATTGGTGTTGAAAATGTAGAAATAAAAGTAGGTAAATTTATTAAACTTAAAAATCTTCCGAAAGAGAAGATGGCGAAACCTAATGATAAGAGAGAAATTGTTATCCCTATTGATGATAACGGATTTATGAGTGTTAATTTCATCGGAGGGTCGGGAAGTTTTCAGCATTATCCATATTATCTTTTTTCTAATGAAGGTACTATGGAGGGTAATAATTCTCTTAAGGATAAAATACTTCTCATTGCTGCATACGCGGTAACTGGGGTAGCAACTGATGAGAAGAAATCACCATATGGTGCGACCTTCGGTATAGAACACCATGCCAACGCGTTAAATACAATTCTTAATCAGGACTTTCTTTATAAACTTTCAGAGATTCAGAATATTGCGATTATGCTTATCATTGCTCTGCTTATCGGATTATTTGTACCGAGAATGTCAATTGGTTCATCTCTTGTGGTGACGGTGTTATTCATAATATTTTATTCCGTTTTTTCATATTTGCTTTTTGACTATTTTAGCATCATAACAGCTCTGGCAACACCATTGATCCAGACAGCGCTTACTTATTCAATGATTGTTACATATAGAGTTGTAAATGAGCAGCAGGAGAAAAAGTATATCAGACAGACTTTTTCAAAATTCGTTTCTAAATCTGTTGTTGACGAACTTCTTAAGGATCCGAGTAAAATCAAGCTTGGAGGAGATAAGAAAATTCTTACGGTATTATTCTCTGATATAAGAGGGTTTACTTCAATCTCTGAAAGACTCACTCCTGAAGAACTGGTTGAACATCTTAATATATATCTTCAGTCTATGACTGATATTATTATTAAGTATTATGGTACACTGGATAAATATATCGGTGATGCGGTAATGGCTTTCTGGGGAGCTCCCATTGAAATGAAAGATCATGCTCTGAGTGCATGTAAAGCCTCACTTGAAATGATGGATGCATTAAAAGTTATGAATAAAAAGTGGGAGAGCGAGAATAAACCTATTCTTCAAATCGGCATAGGAATTAATACCGGAGATATGATTGTTGGTAATATGGGTTCTGCCGCAAGAATGGATTATACTCTTATGGGAGACAACGTTAATCTCGGTTCCAGACTTGAAGGTACCACCAAGTTTTATAAAATCGGGATAATTATTAGTGAATTTACATATCAATATGTGAAAGATGATATTATTGCGAGAGAGCTGGATCTGATCCGGGTTAAAGGTAAAGCTCTCCCTGTTAAAATTTATGAACTGATGGCAATTAAAGATTAAAAACAGACAGATTCTGTTTCATTTTTAGACTTAACTTTTACACAGGGTGTCTCTAAATTGCCGATAATTTCTAGAGGCACCCTTTCAATTCCTTTTTCTTTGTTTAAGTTCAGATTGAGGGGGATTTTTAATCCGCTGTCGTCTGTAAAGTTGCCGTAAGAACTGAAGCTCATGACCGGTGAATTTAAACTGAAATTTTTTATATAGAAGTTAGTACCTGATTGCGTAATCCCTATCGAATAACTCGAAAAATCCAGTCTATTATTAAAGACATCTTTCTGATTATTATTGCTCAGCAAAGTGTGGAGTTTATTTTGTATTGGTGTATTATTTAAATAACCATTTTGTACTGTAATGTTTAAACCTGCCTTACCGTTTTCTAGAACCTGCCCTATTCTGAATGCGCTTGTTTCAAAACCGGCATCAACAGAGAGCCTCCCTCCGAATGAGTATGTTAAACCCGATTCGTAGGATATCCGGTCAAGGTCAATATTTTTTGCTTCCGATGAAAATTTGAAATATGGATATTCCTGCTTGAGAGAAGAGTAGAGATTAAAGCTGTAGATACCATCATACCCTTCAAGTCTAAAATTATTAGTTTTTAATACTCCTTTAAAAAGTGAAAGATCTAAAGCCAGATTGTTAAGATATGATTTTCCTGCTATAATTAATTTTTCCGCGTTAAGCTTAAGAGAGATGTCATTATTATTAACAAAAATACCTTCCGGTTCTTTTAGAAAATTACGCTGTTCATCAAAATTCTGGAACATATCTACATAGGCCATATTGTAGATATTTTTTACAGTATTTTTTAAAAGATCTTTTAACAGACTCAATTCGATTGTTTTTGATTTAATTTCAATATTGTTAGAAGATTTAATCGGATTCCATCCAGATATTAAGCTGTCAAACGTTATATTAAAATCAGATTTTCCCGACTTGAAATCAGACTTTAATATAATTTTGTCCTTATTAACCGATAACAATAAATCGCAATTTTGTATTTGATTAAAATTTTCATTTTTCTTTTCAATTGGAATAATACTAAACTTAATTAATGATAGATTCAAATTTAAAACTTCAGGAGATTTTTCCTTAATTTTATAATTACAGTTTCCGTTAAAAGACATCTCGCCGGTATAACTGCTATTTCTGAAAAGGAAAAAAGATTCCGATAAGTCCGTGAGATTTATTTTATTGGATTTTAATTCAATTGAAAAGAAATCATCCATTACATAATTGATAAGTGCGGAAAGATTAATTATTCCATCATCTATCTCAAGCTTATCAATTTTTAATCTGTCCATGTTTTCTGAAAGGTTGAAATCGAAACTGCTCTCAATATCTTTATTTTTAAATAGCGGATACGGTGAGTTTTTTTCATAATAGAAAAAATCCATAGAAGATATGCTAGTACTACCGATGCATTTTAAAATACCGTTGTCAATTACGACGTTTAGTTTTCCGGAGAAACTTCCAGAGATAAATGTTCTGGTGTCGAAGCGGTCATTTAAAAAATTATTAAAATTTGTAAGATCAAAATTCTCAAGTTTGAGTTCAGACTCAGAATATGGTTTATCTAAATATATCTTTCCTATAGTCCTGTAGCTGCTTTTACGCCAGCTGCCCTTTATTTTGTTTTCTATGTTACCATAAGATCTGTAGCTTATATACTCGTTTTTATATTTCACTTTAAAATCAAGGCCATATAAATTTATTTCTGACTTAGAGTCTTTAAAAGTATCTTTGAATGAAAGTTTAGATTCGGTCAGCTCAAAACGGAAGCCGTCTTTTATAATCTGTTTTATTTTATCGCGATTTACACCTCCGGTGAAATCTTCAACAAAAATTTCATAGTAAGGCTTCCCGAAATTCCTATTGAAATTAATTTCGGGTCTGACCATATAAACACCTGCGAATGTAATCTTTTTTCTTATCAGATCGAAAAGACCGGTATCAATGGTAATTTCATCGCACTTTATCAGATTTATATTATCATTAAAATCATCTTTATTTGAAAGATAAAAGTTCTGAAGCACTATATCACCGTTATATTTAAAATATAACGTATCAAATTTAATTGCTTTTCCGAATATATCTTTAAAACTGTCTTTCAAAGAGTTGGAAAGTTCGTTTACAGGATATAATATATTAATAGATATTTTCAGCAAACTGATGCTTAAAAGAATAATGGAGAACATTACACCAAGTGAAATAATAATTTTTTTATTCTGGTTCATATAAAATTTTATTTACTCAAACATTGAATTTAGATAAGTATGATTTTTAATTAGTAACAAATTTTCTTTTAATGCGTCAAGCATTAAAATCAGTTATTCTATTTTGAATAACCATTAGCGATTTAATTCCGGGGACGCAGCGCTGAGCGTGAGCCACCTTGGAAATAGATTGCTTCCCGAATAACATTAAAAATTTTTTACAGGAGATAATCGATGGATGAAATTAACTATGTTCAGAAACTACTCGATATATCAAAAAACTACAATATAGACAAATTAAGGAATGTGAATTATTCCGAGGATTATCAACCTTTTGAAGGATCACCCAAAAGACACCCGACAAATGAAAATATTTTAATATTAATTTCAAATCCATTTGAAGAAGATAAGAAGTTTTTTGAATTTCATCTTGATACAATAAGTGCGATGGAAGAGATCGGTACTGTAACTTCAAACGATAATACCAGTGTTTATCGGATCAGAGTCTGGGTTAAAAAAGGGACTATGGCAGTTAAATCTGAGACTTTTATAGTGTAGGAATTATGGATATAACAAACATTCTGACTGAATCAGTCGCGCATAATCTTCATTTTATTTCATTCGGACTATTGATTCTTGCTGGTTTCAATATTCCTATATCTGAAGATCTTGTTTTTATTCTTTCCGCATCAATTGCGGCTGCGGTTTACCCTGAAAATACTTATCTTATTTTTGCAGGTTGTTTTCTAGGGGCATACTTAAGTGATTTAACTGCATATGCAATTGGAAGACATGGACTTCCTTTAATTCAGAAAATCGGTTTTCTCAAAAGTGAAAAAATGAAAGAGAGAATTGTAAGTTTGCATATTTATTTTAAAAAATATGGAGGGAAGACTCTTTTTTTTGGACGTTTTATACCTTTTGGTGTAAGAAATATTATGTTTATAACAGCTGGTCTCGTCAGGGTAAACCTCATAAAGTTTATGGTAATTGATTTCCTGGCACTTTCAATCACTTCAACTATTCTTTTTGCCACCGGGTATAAGTTTGGTGAAAATATTGATCTGATTATGATGTATCTATCAAAATATAAAATTATAATTTTCGTTATATTTCTTACGGTTATTTTAATATTTTTTCTTAAACATTTTTTAAACCGCAAGAATTAATATTTACTTGACTTTGTCTTTAAATAGAAGCCTAAATACTAAATAATAATTATTAAAAAGAGTACCTTAACGAATATAAAATGCAGAATATTAAATACCATGTAATATCATTATCCTCGATGATTCTTTTTTCATATATTTCAGCTGTTACAATTAATGGAGTAATTAAAAATACTCTTGTAGTGTACCCTTCTGAGAAGAGCAGAATACGGGCTGCAAATAATACTTCTGCCGAATATCAGAACATTGATATAAATCAACTTGTCGAATCAGTTTTTTTCAGATCTGCGGCTCCAAGTTCTGTTGGCGACAGTGAAGATTCGTCTTCACCGATTAGTGATTTCAAGCTGATTGGTACGGTTACCGGACCTCCCGGGATAGCCAGAGCGTTGATTCTCAAGAAAGGTGAAAGAGAACCGGATATATTTAAACTCAGAAATAATATGTATGGTTATGTTATAATAGGGATACAATCATCCAAGATTTTACTTAAAAAAAATTCTGAAGTATACACGTTAAATCTTTATGAAAAAAAAGATTTTGCCGCCGTAGCAAGACCCGCAGATAACGATACTGCAAGCGGAGGAGTAGTTAAGAAGAATATCAGCCGGGCTGAAATGCAGCAGAAAGTTATGAATAATATTGATAATGCCATGCAGGGAATTCAGGCCGGACCTCACCGTGTGAATGGACAGATTGAAGGGTTTAAGCTGATAAGAATCCGACCCTATAATATTCTATATGAGTACGGTATAAGAAGTGGAGATATTATCAAGCGAATTAATGGTAAAAAAGTTGATAGTACCGAAAAACTTTTTAATATGTGGAATGGTATGAAAAATGAATCAAAAATGATTATAGATGTAGAGAGAAATGGCCAGATCATGACTTTTGAAATGAATATTACGGACTGACAGGATAAATTTCTTATGAATAAAAAAAAAATAATATTACCGTTTTTTTTAATCGCTGTTCTTTTATTGACCGCTTCACCTTCAGGGTTTAAATATAATAATAATTTGTGGGCTCAAAAAAAAATTAGGACAAAAGATAACAGTTTTTCTTTAAATTTTAATGATGTTGAAATTTCTGAATTTCTTAATGTTATGAGCCAGGTGTTGGGAAAAAATATTATACTTAGTGATAAAGTTAAGGGTAAAATAACTATTAATTCTGCACAGAAAGTACCGATCTCCGAAGCATATGATCTTATGAAATCAATACTTGAAATAAAGGGATTTGCTGTAATTGAATCTGATAATCTTATTAAGATAGTTCCAGTGAAGGAAGCTGTTCAGAAAAACGTTGAAGTTATTCTTGATGGTGACAAAGTTAAATTGAATAGAGATGATGCCGTAACATTTCTCATGGAACTTACATTTGCAGACGCCAATGATGTTGCTAATGTCTTAAGAA
>JBBRFT010000185.1:0-7315 GCA_038241375.1 Spirochaetota bacterium | reverse complement strand
AGTCAAAAGCCTCTTTCGCGTATGCCTTAGCTGTTTTACCAATATCGCCTCTTTTGTAATCGAGGATAACAGGTATACCTGCTGATTTATAAATTTTTATAATTTTTTCCAGAGCGGTAATTCCATCAATTCCATACTGAGCATAGAATGCATAGTTAGGTTTTACCGCACCGGGATAAATATTCTTTTGAATATGTTTATTCAGTATATTTTCGTAAAATTTAAATATTCTCTCTCCGGGAGTTCCATTATTTTCCGGAATATCTTCAATTACAGGATCAAGACCCATACATACAATACTTGAATATTTTTCCGCACTGTTTTTCAGCAGATCAATGTAGTTCATTTTTTTTATTATCCAGAGTTTTTATATATATTTCATAATTCTCATTATCATAAAGTATGAAAGAGACATCAACAGGATACTTTTCATTTTCAATAAAACCTATAACGGTTTCAATTGCAATTTCACATGCAGCATCTTTCGGGTACCTATAAACACCTGTTGATATTGCCGGAAAAGATACGGATTTAAGATTGTTTTCTTTTACAATAAGCAAGGAGTTCCAGTATGAGCTGCGGAGTGTTTCGGGCTCATTGATTAGTCCGTCCTTGTATATTGGTCCGGGAGTGTGGATAACAAATTTCGCCTTAAGGTTGTAACCCGCGGTGATTTTCGCTTCCCCCGGTTTGCATCCGTTGAATTTTCTGCACTCTTCCAGAAGTCCCGGTCCTGCGGCTTTATGAATTGACCCGTCCACTCCCCCTCCGCCAAGGAGTGAAGTATTTGCAGCATTCACAATTGCATCAGTAGACTCTGTCGTAATATCCCCTTTTTTTATAATTATACAGGAAAGAATATCTTTTCTAAGCATGATTTTGTTTCATCTCTTCCGCACAATCTTTTACTTCATTTTTAAGAAGTTTTATAGCATGAGGAATTGCACTTTCAATAAATTCCAGATTTTCACCGACGCCTTTAGGACTGCCGGGGAGATTTATTATCAGAGTATTTTTTCTGATTCCCGATACTGCGCGTGAAAGCATAGCATGCGGTGTAATCTGCAATGATCTCATACGCATAACCTCAGCGAAACCAGGAGCTTCTCTTTCTATAACAGCTTTTGTCGCTTCAGGTGTAACATCTCTGGGAGCAAAACCGGTACCCCCTGTAGTAAGAATAAGGTCAATTCCCTTGTCCGATAATTCAATGAGGGTTTTTTTTATCACATCAGCTTCATCGGGAATAATAATCTCTTCAACAACAGTGAAGTTCAACTTTTCACACCATTTTCTAATTTCCGGACCTGATAAATCATCCCGTTCGCCTCTGGATGATCTGTCGCTAACTGTTATTATACCAATTTTTGTATTATTCATATAAACCACACTTTTTCTAATTGAAATATATTAAAAGAATGGCGATTATACATCAACGAAAATTTATTCCTCCGGAGAATAATAATTAATGAATATTGCCGTTATACTTGCTGGCGGAAAGGGATTACGCCTTGGAAACAAAAAACCTAAGCAGATGATCATGCTTGGAGACAAACCTGTAATTTCATGGTCTGTTGATACTTTTCACAAAATCGATCTGATAGAGAAAATAATAATAGTTTCCGAAAAGAGTCTGATTGATGAAATAAAAAATCTATTCCCTGCAGTGGATTATCCTAAAATTCAGTCATTTATTGAGGGGGGAGAGGAGAGATCAGACTCATCCTACAATGCATTAATCTCATCTGAATTCAGTAAAGATGACATATTTCTTTTTCACGACGCGGCACGTCCTTTTGTAACTGAAGAAATTATAAGAGAAATGATTAATAAAGTTAAAATTTCAGGAGCATGCGGTACATATATTCCATCTACAGATACAGTTGCATTAATAAATAATTCAATAATTAAAACAATTCCTGAACGTAAAAGTGTTTACTCCGCGCAGACACCGCAAGGTTTCCGTTTTGAATTAATAAAACAGGCTCACGATTTGCAGAAACTGAACAAAAGTATGTCAGTTACAGATGATATTTCTCTTATATTAAATATGGGTCATGCAGTTTCTTCAATAGCCGGATCAGTTAAAAATATAAAGATTACAACTGAACTCGATTTAAAGTTTGCAGAATTTTTAATAGCAGATGGTTATAAATGTTAAATAAATATATGAAGATGGATCCTTTTCCATGGCTTACCGATGGTGAAAATCCTGCTGTTACATATCTTGTTAAAAGTGAAGTTTTAAAGCTCCCCGAAGCTGATAGAATATATAATGAACTTATTGAATCGAACTTAACAGATTATTTCAAAAGGAATTTGTCTAAAGGTATTCTTGGAGATGCAGATCATCCTGATCTTTATGAACGCGGTTCAGTTTGGTTTTATCTTTATGCGGCAGCTTCCGGTTATAAAAATACATCAGATATCATTAGTACTACTGCTGATTATCTCTGCAGCAGAACCCAACTTGATAATGGCGGTTTCTGTTACGGTTTTAAATCATCAGATGCCGTAGGGTGTAGAACCGGTAATATGGTTTATTCTTTATTAAAAAGCGGAGTATCAGATTCACGTACTTATTCAGGATTAAACTGGATTATAAAAAATCAGAGAAGTGACGGAGGATGGCTTCACTGCCCCTTTGCAGGATTTTGTGATGTAATAAAACTGATATTTTTAAACAGTTCCGGAAACGGATTAAAATATGAAAATGATCAGAAAATATCAAGCTGTCCAGTAGCTTCCTATTCCTGTTTAAAAGCATTAGTCCAAGCTGAAAATAATGACTATAATGATACTATAAAAAAAGCTTCGGAATTTTTTATAAATAATAATTTTTTTATTAACTCAGTAATGAGATTGCGTTGCGGGAATAATGTTAACTATAATAAAGCCGGTTATCCCCTCATGTCCCAATACGATTATCTTTCAGGGCTTGTATTAGTATCTGAAACCGGCAATTTTGAAAATTCATTATTTGGTGAGTTGTTTAATCATATTATAAAAAAACAGAATATTGATGGTTCCTGGGATTGTGAAAATACTCTTCATGGAATGATAAAGGAGAAAAAAGGAAAGAGCAGATGGGTAACTTTAAACGCCGTGAAATTTATCAATAAAATATTGGATAGAGAGAATTAATTTGCGAATGCGTAGCCTGCGGATAATGCAAGATTAATTGTCTGGATATCCCCCGAGCTTTTCCCGTCCATATAGGTCTTGCCCCCTTGCGACAGTGAGTATGACGGGCTAAAGTTCATAGGGTATTTATTCCAGTCTGTACCTATTGATATATATAATCCGCCGCTGAAATAAATTGTAAGGTTAAGTTCTACCCCGAAAGTTATACCGTTGACATTACGTTTTCTATCTCCGTTGTATCCGCTGATAAGATCAGCTGCAATAGGTGTTGCGGCATATTTTGCATAGGCGTATCCGATCACCGGAGTAAAGGTTACATCCCACTGTTTTCTGTTTGTAAGATGAAATGCCGGCCCCAGAAGTATAGAATAGTTGTTATAAAGAGTTTCACTCCTGTTCTGGAAGTCCGCTCCGAAAATTGTTCTCTGAACAATTATTACTCTTTTCAGTTTAGTTTTAATTCCAACATAGTCGATTGGCATATATTCAAAAGATATACCGAAGTCATAAGACAGGTGTGTTACAAGTAATTCTTTTGTTATTTCACTCTCGTCAAATGTATAGACATTACCTTTAACAAAATTTTCTTCTTCTTTTATAAGAGCTCCCGAAGGAAGACCAATGGCTATAAAACCTCCTAAAAACATCTGCCCTTCGTGGGCTCCTTCCGGCGGTTTATCAAGTTCTTCGAACTGCGATGCAATTAAAGCAGATTGGAAGAAAATGCATATAAATATAATTATTAGAAGTTTATCTTTCATAATTTTAGTAAAGGTAAAAACCTCTCCCTGTTTTTTTCCCGAGATAACCTGATGCAACATATTTTCTTAAAAGAGGGCACGGTCTGTATTTATTATCAGAATAGCCACGAAGCATCTCATCTCCTATCGCTAGTATTACATCCAGTCCGACCATATCTGCAATTTCAAGAGGTCCCATTGGAAGATTTAGGCCTTTTTTCATAGCCTTGTCTATAATTTCAGGTTTAGTTCCACCCTCATACAACAGAAAAATTGCTTCATTAATCATCGGGTATAAAATTCTATTTAGATAAAATCCGGGATAATCCTTAGCTTCAATAAAATCTTTTCCCAGTTTTTTTAGAAATGATTTAGCCATTTCTACTGTTTCTCTTGTAGTTAAAAAACCGGGTACTATCTCAACTAAAGGGAGTACTCTGGCCGGGTTAAGAAAATGGAGTCCTATAACAGATTCAGGCTGATTTGTTGCTGAGGCTATATCTGTTATTGATATTGACGATGTTATAGATGCCAGAATACTCCCTGCAGAACAGATATCATTTAATTGCTTGAAAATTTGTTTTTTAATATTAAGATCTTCACTGACTGCTTCAAGAAAAATATCTGAATCGGATAATTCTTCAATATGTTCAGCAACCTTTATGTGATTTTTAATCTTTGTACTTTCGGAATCAGCTATTCGTTCTTTTTGTACATATTTATCTAATCTTTCGTGTATTCGATTAATTGAATTTTCAGTTACTCTGGAATTGCTATCAAAAATTTTAACCTGATAACCGGCCTCTGCAATTATATGAGCAAGATCTGTCCCCATGATGCCTGCACCGATTATTCCGATATTTTTCATAAACTGGTCTCCGCTTAATATTCTATTAGAACAATATAGTTTAATGGTAATTTATCAACAATAAAATAATTGACTTATGCTATTATTTTTTACATTATTCTATAAATAGAGTACTTTATATTATCAGACAAAATTTTAAAAAACTATTTTGATCTGATTTCTCTATGATAATCTTTTAAGGTTCTCTTGTAAAAAATATTACAGCTCAAGAAATTCTGGAATTTTATCTCCGCCGCATCCTGGGAGCGGCATAGACCAATTTTACCAATAGTTTATGAGTAATTACAAAATAATAAACAGGCTATTATGAAAGAAATTGATAAAACAAAACAGAATTTAAGAGTAAATGAGATAGATGATGGCCAGCGGAAAGATCTTTTTAATAAGTTTAAAGATGCCGGAGGATTGGTAATATCTGACCGTGATGCCCGAAGAAGTATGATAATTGATAGAGATAAACAGAAACAGCATCAGCAGCGCCTCGATGAGCATTACAGCAATAAAAGATTACCATCTAATCAGCGTATTGCCTCTCAAAAAAAATTTTCATCTTCAGTGTCACCACGTTCCTCATCTGTTTTTGAAAGATTCAGGATTAGAATGAGATTAAGAATTCTCGGTATAACCGGATTTAATACTGTTTTTTTTAAGAATTCATTTTTTCAGAAGTTTAATGACTATTATAGAACATCTTTGATAGAAATTCAAATGATATTTCTCTCTCTATACAAAAAAGATCCTAAGACCGGAAACAGAATTATTCGATCTCTTGATAGAATATCTCCTATATATTATGAATTATGCGAAAATGCAGGGGATCTTTATCAGCCTTTTTTAATTGATCAGATTCTTGATTCATATCATAATTTTCCAGATATACCTTTACCTCTTTCAGATCTCAGGGAATCAATTAACGAATTATTTCGTCCTCTTTTTATATTAAAATCTTATGAAAATTCAATTTTAAATTCATTTGAAAAAGCAATAGATATGAGTATTTCGTATAATGAAGGGAAAAAAGATAAAAACATCAGAAAAAAAGATCTTAAAAATGCTTTGTTTGTTGTATTTGATAAACTATATCCGAGACTTCATACCATATTTTGCCATTATCACGGTCTTTTATTTACAGAAACTGATAAGGCAATTGAAGAGATTCTTTCAATTTATCAATCTGAAAAACCTGGTAATCGTGTAAGTCGGGATGATAGCAGATCAGTCCAGGTTGATTACACGGAAGAACCGGATCTTAAAATAGAATCTGAACAACCGTCTGATGAAGTGATTGAAAATGATTCAGTGAAAGAGGGTCTTAAATTGATGTACAAACTGGACATCAATTCATTAAGAATAATTTATGATAAAAAAGGGGAGTTCGACCTTCTAAACAATACAGATAAAGTACTGCTTACATATATGCTTTTCCTTGAATTTGAAAAAGAATATTCATTTATATTAACTACAAACAAGATTAAGTACAATATAGATTTTTCTACAAATCTCAAAATCGATTATAAAATCAAAATGCAGGATATTTTTAATCAGCTGAAAAAATGCCAGGATGCCTTTAGATCTTATTATGATATTTTTATCGAGTATAATAAGATCTTCAATCAAAAACCTATGAATAATAATCAATATATTGCATATTCAAAGCGGCTGGACGAGATAGCAAAGAAGAAGAACCAGGTTGGTTCAATGTCCAGGATGGTGATAAGATCATTTATGGATAATCTGGCAGCAGAATTTACTGTATTGATTGATGATATGAATGGAAGAATGAAGTTTATATCAAATCCTCAGGATATTCTTGAATTCAGCTATGAAATAGAAGGTGATAAAAAATTAAAGAATAAGAAAATTTATGAAGCAATTGAAATTATATATAATTATGCATCAGCATTATCTTTTAGAATAAGTTCCGAAGGTGATCTTTCCGGCAAACTTGAATTTGATGAAAATGAAAACCAGCCTCAAGATAGAGATTCAGATGAAAGTAAAACTGAAAAAACAGGCGGATCAATTTTTGATGAACTTGATGATATCATTTAGCACTATCTTTAATCTCTTTGATTCTGTTTAATCGATTCTCAAGAATTGTCTCTCTAGAGCGATTGAAGTTTTCATCTCTGTATGGTTCCGATTTAATATTTTCTAGAATTACTTTTTTTTCATCATCATTTAATTCAGTATCGGTTTTAATTACAGAGGCGATTGTCCCTTCTCTTTTTTTACCAACAGATGGTCCACGCCCTACAAAGAGTCCCGCTTCTATCATAGCTCTTCTTATCTGATCAGCACTTGAATATGTTGTAATTATTCCATTATTGTTGAGATGAAGTTTTAATTTAACAAAATAATCGACACTCCAGAGCTCAGGATTTTTTGACGGAGAGAATGGATCCTGGAATATTGCGTTAAATTTATTCTCCGTAAGAGTGTTTAAGGTTTCCCGTGCATCTCCAAAAATAATCTTAAATTCAATCCCCCTGTATTCACCTTCACCTGAAACATATACTTTTTTGATGAAAGAATAAATTTCATCTCTTTGATCGTTAAATTT
>JBBRFT010000184.1:0-7334 GCA_038241375.1 Spirochaetota bacterium | reverse complement strand
ATATCCGGGACCATCAGTTATAATCGCATATTCACCATGTATTAATCATGGACTTCGTGCGGGGATGGGTAAGTCACAGCTTGAAGCTAAATTAGCTGTTGAGTGCGGTTACTGGAGTCTTTACAGATACAATCCGATGCTTGAAGCAGAAGGAAAAAATCCGTTTATTCTTGAGTCAAAAGAACCGGATTTCGGCAAGTTTCAGGATTTTATTGCTGGTGAAGTAAGATACACCTCTCTCAAGAAAGAATTCCCTGATACTGCTGGTGACCTTTTTGCAGCAGCTGAAGATAATGCAAAATGGAGATTTAACAGATACGTAAAGCTTGTGGATAGTAACTAGATAGAATAAGCAGGAAAGGGCTATCATTTCGATAGCCCTTTCATTTATCTGCGGATTTTTTAATTTTCACGGTTTATAAATACCCGTAGATGCCGTGTAGTCAGAGTTTTAGAACCTGTAACCAGGTGGGTTCCCGCATATGATATCAGATCTTCTCTTCGGGAGAGCTTGACCCTTAATCACAAATATTGAGATCCCGAAATTTTAGTAGGTTCAAAACATTGTATGACTAATCACGGGCACCACAGGCATAATTAATAAAAAATACATGGCGTTTTTAGGCAACAATTTTTTATTCATTGACAATTTTTAAAAGTAAGAAGAGAGTTTGAGTATATAAAAATGATATAAATGATACAAGAAAAAGGAAATAACAATGTTAAAAAACTATTTTATTGATTTTAATAAAAAAATAATAAAAAAGGCTGCTGCAAAATCAGCTTCTAAAGGCGCATCGAAAAAAGGGGCGGTAACTCTTGATGTCGCTGCTTTTATGGAGAGGCTGGATGGAGTAATTCCGCGGAAGCTCCGTATTAAACCGTTGAAACCGGTTGATAGTTCCGGTTTTTCTCCGGATGGGGCCGATATGATTGCGTATCGTGAATATTGTGGCGATATTGATAAAATTATGAATGGATATATCCCATATGAGCTGATACATGGAGCATTTTTTGTGGTAAATGACCTTACTAAAAGTTCTCTTGCGGATGTTTTCGGAAGGGTTTCAACAGTAAAAAAAATAAATCATTTTACCGAAGAAGCGGGGAGTTTTTCTATACCGTCATTTGTTCTGGCTAACGGCAATCCGGACTACACTCTCTCCGAAATAAAAAATGACGTTATGAATTATTATATGTCCAAAAATGTTTCCTCAGATTCTGAATTTGAAATAATGATGATTCACAATGCCGGACTTCTTATAAAAGATTGGCATAAGGGTGATCATAGGTTTATAGGGCTTGAAACAGGTGAAGAGACAATGATGTGGTTTGTCATCTTAATGAATGAATACCTTGATGTTGAAAGAGAAGATGTTTTTGACATAAGAAAATATGTCCGGTCAGAGAAAACATATAACGAGCTTTAGTCTCAAATCCGTATAACTGCTTAAAATACCTCGTTCCAATTGTTTTTTAAGGGTGGAGTGCGTAATCTTGCTGAATTTTTTGTCATATATCAATTTTAATTTGTATGTTATTTTAATTATTCTTGACATCGTTTATTAAATGTACTAAATTAAAAAAAAATGTTGAGGGGATGATAGTGTTACATATGAAAAAAAGTACTTATAAATTTTTATTACTGTTAATCGCCGGATTCATATTAATGCTTAAACCAGAATCTTTCAGTGCTGCTGCAGCTAATAAGGATGTAATTCTGGTTCTTGATACATCGTTAAGTATGATAGGGTATCAGGGGAAAGACATTTTTGAATCAGTTAAGGGTAGTGTGGAAACATATATGAATACACTTCAGGATGGCGACAGAGTCACTTTTGTCACATTTGATGAAGAGGTGAAAGTGTATCCGCAAGTTCTGATAGATGATCAGAACGATAGAGATATTGTAAAAAAATATATTTCTATAACAGAGGCGAAGGGGCAGTGGACTCATACTCTGAAAATGCTTAAAACTGTATTTGCACTGGCTGATCAGATAACTAAGGAATCTCAGGGGAATAAAACTGAATTAAAGAGAAATGTTGTTATAGTTATTATGACTGATGGCCTGGATGATCCTCCCCCCTCAAGGGCTAAAGACAAGTTTGATCTTAAGAAAGTAGCAGAACAATATAGCGGGAATGACTGGTGGATTTATCTTGTGAATTTAGATGAACTTCAGAAGTCTAAAGAGGTATCAGTCGCTCAGCAGAATCTGCTCAATGAGCTTGGTAAAGTAAGCGGAAATGCAAGTATTCTTGACGGCAGTGATCCGGATAAAGCAATAAATGATGAACTGCGGAAAGACGTGGCGAATAAAGAGAAGGAGCAGTTTTACAGATTGCTCGCAGTGGTCTCCGGATTTCTTATCCTTATTTTATTGGTTGTTTTCATTATCATAAAAATGAGATCGGTGAAAATTACAGGACGTCTTGAGTATTGGAGTTACGAGTTGCTTAAACCTGAAGTTCATAATCTTTCTCTTACTAATTTCGGTAAAAAAGAGATTATTCTCGGAAGAGGTGCCTCCTGTACCGCTAAAATCAGGGAATATGAATCCCGTTACACCTTTTCTTTAAAAGCTGTAAGAAAGAGCGGTAAGATTCTTATTGCTATTAATCATGAAGAAGGACTCGATATAGGATTTAAAAACAAAGAGTCAGATGGATATCTGCTGGATGGGGATATCTTTAGTGCTTCAAATATAAGTTTCAGATATATCGCAGAATAATTAATTTTTTTTTAAATTATGACGATATTGTTTGTATAATAGAATTATGATGATAATGGTTAACTTTTGTTGATCACTCAGAAATTGGCAGTATATTTGCTCTCCATCTCGCCGAAGGTTTGGCTGAGATTAAATACCGTCAGTTTATGAGTAGATACAACTTTTATTCATTATTATTAGAAATAAATCTTGACACAAGACATATTACTGATATCATTATCTTTAATTATAAAAAGTTAAATAATGCAAATAAGTATTATGCTGATTTTTTACCAGATACAGGAAGTATGATAGTAAATACGGTTTTGTTATATATTTAAGGAGGATAAAGAATGCCATTAAATCAGTTTCCAAAGAGTCCTAACAAGGTGCACCCTACTACCCCAAGTGCTGTTGGTTCGAGAGAGTCAATTGCCCAGGAGGGAAGGGATAAGATTGAAGAAGGAAAAATCATACTCGATGAAACCTTTGACAAAGTTTTGAATCATATACAGACTAAACTACCCGAAGAAGTTCTTAAAGAACTCGATGTTATGGGTGGATTGAAAGAAAAACTTTATAATTATATCAATCAGACATATGTGAATATGTTCAACAGATATACTGTTACAATGGAAGATGAGTTCATGAAAAAGGTTCGTGAATTTGTTGATAAAGAAGAGTCTAAAGGTTTAGCTAGATATACTCCGAAAGAAATCGTAGAGATTCTTGATAAGATCGGAGGCGCTGACAAGTTCCACACAGGTGAAATAGAGAAATCTATTGTAAATATGTATGGACACCTTCAGGGGCATATTCAGAGAGGAGTTAACGATCTGGAAACAGAGACTAACTCAATACTTCGTCAGAAAACTGATGTTGGTGCTTTCGTTAGAGGGGAAAATGCTTATGCAATTCTTAAGTGCGTTTTCAAAGATAACGAACTAAGACCTAAATTTGTTGATGATGTAAAACTTTCTATTAATATTCTCGAAAGTGAATTGATCAGCCCTATGTATCACTATCAGGTAACTGTTGAGTCTATCATGAAAGATACCATTCAGAAGCATATTCAGGATCTGATTGAGAAGCAGGTACAGCAGTTTAATGATGATCTTGTTGATAAAGGTAAGAATGAATTATCTTCAAGCGAAAAAATGTTTGAAAAAGTTAAACGTATAGAAAACTTTACAGATGATGATAAAGAAGATGAGAAATCAAAGAGATACACAATCCTTGCTAAGAAATTTCTTGATAAGATTGAGGGATTAAGAGCTGAGATTGATGTAGAAGAGATGGACCCTCTTAATATGAGAGAGAACATCAAATTTATAATTGATGAAGAGAATATCAGAAACAGAGGATATAACACTTGTGTTAACTCTATAACTTCTATTCTTGATACAAGTAAGCTTGGATATCAGGTTTGTGATAACATGAAGAATGCGCGTATATGCAGAATTGCAGAATACGAAGAGACTGACCGTGTAATACTTCCTGATGAAAGATATACAATCAGAATGGCATATTATGATCAGAACCAGTTGAAAGAGGCGAAAAAAGAGTACGACAAACAGGTTGCTGCCTTTACTACTGAAGTTGGTATGATTTGGGATGTTGTTCACGCTCATTACGAGTCAAAAAAGAGATTCAGATCATTACAGGATTTCGATGATCTAAGTGCAAGATTGATGAACAAAGAGTGGAAGAAACAGAAAAAAGCTTACGAGGATGATCCAGACGGCGTTATGTGGAACGAAGTTGGTGAAATGTACAATGAAAATTCATTTGTTGAAAAGAACAATAGAACTTATGAAGATAGATATAAAAATCTTAAAAATAAAATTACGTATCTTAAAGGCGTTCTCAAAAAAATGCATGGATACCAGAATCCTGTCGAAAGAGTTATTCTTGATGAAAGAATTTCATTTCTTGAAAAAAGATTCCTTGAGTTTGCGCATTTAGTTAATCCTCACCATATTCAGCCGGGTCTTGTTCTTGATATAGATATAACAACTATTAAGAGAAAAAGATATATTCTAAAGAGTATGGCAAATTGTCTGAATGAATTCCTTTACAGTATTTCTAAAGGTTTTGCGGATGCTGCATTTGCAACTTACTCGAGAAGAAGATCTACTGTTAGAGCGGACATTGACCAGTCTTTTGGTGATGAAGAAATTGGTGAAGATCTTTTTGAAACTGCATATAAGCAGGGACATGAATCTGATATGAGCGGAATAGAATTACCTGAAATAACAGGTTCTGTAAATCTTTCTCCAGGTCAGTCTCCAAAGAAGAGAAGCTCCGGTTTAAAAGAATTGTAAGATTTAAATCATATAAAATAAAAAAAGGGATGATTTCATCCCTTTTTTTATTTGCTTAAAGTGCTATTTTATCGCCTTTTTTAACATTTTCTACTTGAAATATATCAATTTATTATATTATAATTTTTTTGTGCTTAATCATAACAGGAGAGTCAATTATGGAAACTACTTATTATTCATTGGCATCTAAATCTTCTTTCAATAAGGCATTAAGACATTTTTTCGCTGTAAATGATGCAGTCGGTGAGATTGAATCTAAATCAAATATTGCAGACTACATTAATGACCTTCTTGATGATGAGGAGATTCACCCTGATCAGGTGTTACCGATAATTGGAGCTGTAGTAAGAGATAAATTTGAATACAGTTACTATTCATACAGCGTAGCTAAAAATGTAACAGAGTTTCAGAAAATTCAAGATGAATTGATTAAATGGAACGCTCTTGATATTATAATTATCTATTTCGCACCGGATGGGAAAAGATTTGTTATTAATCCGAAGAGTGCGGACAGTTGGGAAAGATGCAGAGAGATACATAAAGATCAGCTTCTTGTTATATACACTAAGTTTTTAAAAGAAAAAAATCTTAAACTTGAAGAAGAAGCGATTAAAACATTTTTAGATATTTTTTCAGATAAAGATGTATTTATCAATAAAAGTTTTATCGACCCGACAATAGTAAATAGGCCAACAACAGCTCCTCAGCAGGCTGCAAAAACTGCATCCGGAGCACCAGCAGCTGCATCAGCTCCTGTAAGAACTAAAAAAGTGAGCATAACTCCCAAATATGGCGTTATTGTTTCTAATGAGCTTTTCCATAATGGAAATGTTGAGGCATGGAAGAAGATTCTTGAAAGCTATGAAGTTAAATATCCAGAACTAAAAGTTCACGTAATGTTTGGCGGTGAAGTAATAAATGATATTAATTCACTTTTTAAATGGGGAAAAGTTAAACATGGTGATTCGATTTACTTTCAGGTCTCGGGTGAAAATATTCTGGGAGTTTCGAAACTTCAAAAATATTTATATGAAGGTGCAAGCCAGCGTTATGAACAATTTCTAAAACTTGGCGTGGGTCGTGTTCTTAATATATTCTAAATTACATTAATGAAGGAGGAAAAGATGGATAATATTATATTTTTTAATAAAGATTTAAAATTAGATAATGATAAAGTTTTATCTAAACTTGGAATCAGAGGAAGAAGAGCTGTTGAACTTGCCAGCATGGGATTACCAATTGTTCCAGGTTTTATTATAGATTCTGAACTGACTTTGAAATTACCTCAGATGAATATTAAGGAACAGATTCTTAATTATATAGAACAGGTAGAGAAGGAAACAAAAAAGAAATTCGGCGATAACAAGAAGCCTTTATTCTTAAAACTTGTTCTAAGCTCTGATTTAAATATACCATTCTTCCCTTCAATTCATAATATTGGCATGAATAGTGAAACTGTTGAAGCTTTCGGCAAATTCACTGGTCTGGATTTTGCATATGGTGAATACCTTTTTCTAATGAGAAGTCTTGCTTCGAAATTATATGATATTCCTGAAGAGAATAGAAAAAAGATAGAGGGTGCTTTATCGAAAAAACCGTCGCTCGATCAGGTTAAAACAGCAATAAATGCATACAAAAAAGAGTTCGATGTGAACTTCAGTGAAGATGTGGTTGATCAGCTTATAATGATAATGAAAAAAGCATCTGAAACATATTGTGATTCAGATATAGATGTCGATAGCTCTTTATCAATTATGATTCAAGCAATGGTATATGGGAATTTTAGTGAAAATTCATACGCCGGTAATTATTTTACAAGAAATATCATTACTGGTGAATCTGAAATTCAGGGGGACTTCCTGAAAAATGAATTTGATTTTACAGGCGGTAAAGCCAGTGAAATCAAAAAAATTGATAAAAAATATTATGACAAGTTTACACAGATGGGTCATAAGATAGAAGAAAATTTTAAAGAAATTAGAAATATTAAATTTACTATTGAAGATGGAGATTTCTGGTTAGTTGAACAGCGTGAAGTTGATGAAAAATCCACTCAGTCTCAGATAAAAACTCTTCTCGATTTAAATACTAAAAAAATAATAACTGATGAGTTTCTTATCAAAACAATCAAACCGGGTCAGCTGAATGAATTACTTCATCCTGTTATTGATCCTAGAACTGTAAAGAATACTAAAACAATCAAAGGCGGTATTGCCGGTTCTACGGGTGCGGCAATCGGCAGAGTATTCTTTTCTACCCCTAAAATTCTGGAAGAGTATAAAAAAGCAATTATGCAT
>JBBRFT010000183.1:0-7353 GCA_038241375.1 Spirochaetota bacterium | reverse complement strand
GAATCTTCTTATTATTCTTCTTTCTGACGAGAAAAATAGTTCCGCTTCTGATATTTCTGATGGAGCGTTTCTCTGGTGGAAAAATCTTGTGGAAACTAACCGTGACAAGAATATTATAACCATGACTCATTCACAACTTGGCGGAAGCGGTTTTATTTACAATATAATCTCTTATCGGAATGTTCATGATTCGGAGCGCTTTACAGAAGTTCTTAAAAAAGAGAAAGTTGAACTCTGGCTATGCGGTCACACTCATATCCCTTCATTCTTTGGTCTCAGCAAGAGACAGATAAGTTCCCTTAACGATACAGTTTTTATGAACGTAGCTTCTATCCGTGAAGATTTTGTTTTCAGTGATGCAGAGTCAAGATTTATTACTTTAAAAAAAGGATCAGATGAAATGACTGTTCAGATCCGGAATCACCGTCAGAAGAAGTTTAAAGGCCGTCTTGAGCAGACTGTAAAACTTAAAGTAAAGTTTGATTATGATGGTAATGGTCCAATCGTAACAGCGTATAAAGAATAAAAATTTGCTGATAATTTACTTACCTTTTAATGCGGTTCCCATCCGGTAAAATCGCACCTCGATTATTTAACTATTAATTCAAAAATGACGTTTAAAGTTGAAAACTTTTGAAACCCCTCTCTTTGAAAGAAAGAGAGAGGCGATTTTAGCCGTGATTACCCGTCCATAATTTTATTGACATTCATGATAAAAATGTCTTAAATGATTATAGTTTATTGGATTAATAATCATTTCAGGAAAATCCTGGTAAATAGGAAGAGAGGAGTATTTTATGGATTATTTGAATATTGCAAATAGTAATCTGATGTTTGGAATGGTTGCAGTTGTTATTACCGTGGTGTTTATTCAGTCAGTCGTTTTTTTTATAATTGCATGGAAGCGGGGACTTGCTCTAGGTATGACAAAAAGAAAAATGCTCGATGCTGTACGTTCAAGTGCGATATTTTCAGTGGTGCCCTCGCTCCCTATACTGCTCGCTTTAGTCGCAATGGTTCCGGTTTTAGGGATCCCTTTCCCGTGGCTCAGGCTGGGCGTTATCGGATCAGCTCCATATGAGCTTCTTGCCGCAAATATAGGCGCTCAGAGCATGGGGGTTCAGGGGCTGGGCCAAAGCGGATATACGGCGCAGGTTTTTATTAATTCAATGTGGATCATGTCTTTAGGGATACTCTGGTCGCCGGTTATTTTTCTGCTCTTCGCAAAACGTCTGCAGACCGGTATGGCTAATATGAAGAAGAACGATTCGAAGTGGCTTGAGATTCTTATTGCTTCTCTCTTCTTCGGGATGATATCGGTATTTATCGGTCAGCCGGTTGTAAACGGCGGTATACAGCTTGCAACTATACTTACAAGTGCTGCCATTATGTTTACGCTTACTGCTGCAGTTAAAAAATTTGAAATCAGCTGGCTTGCGAATTTTTCTCTCTCCATTTCAATGATAGCCTCTATGGCACTTGCTATTTACTATTCGAGGATAATGTGATGAATATGAAACCGATAGAATCTGAATATAATAAAAAAGTACATTTTGCGGGAAGACTAACTGCAGTCCTTGTAATTCTTATGCTTATTGCAGTTCCGGCTGTTATTTGTCTTCATTATAATATCTTTCCCACGATGAGTGGTTTTCTGAAAGGGCTTGCAATGGTTTGGATGATTTATCTTCCAATCTGTATTGCTGAAGTTCTTACATATACCCCAATGGTGGGAATAAGCGGAGCTTACCTCAGTTTTATTTCGGGGAATCTTTCAAATATGAAAATTCCATGTGCGGCTATGGCAATGGACAACGCAGGTGTGAAGGGTTCCACTGATGAGGGAGAGGTTATAGCAACGCTGTCTATTGCAACTTCAACTATTGTAACGGAGATAATAATTGCAATAGGGGTTATCGCTCTTGTTCCTTTAACTCCTGTTCTCACATCAAAGACTCTTGAACCGGCCTTTCAGAATATTCTTCCCGCTCTTTTTGGTGCGCTTGGTGTATACTGGATTATGAGACAGTGGAAGCTGGCTGTTACACCTCTTGCTTTTGTAATCCTTGTGTCAATTCTTGTCCCCATGCTTACGGGGAAATCGATCCCTGCAGGTCTTTTAATCCCGGTAAGCGGACTTCTTGCTGTGCTTGCTGCGAGATTTATGTATAACAAGGGCTGGGTTGTAAACGCCGGAAATGAGTAAGCATAAAATATCAGCGGAGTGTGGGATCTGATGAACATTGTTATTATAACTGCCGGACTATTTTTAATTCTGATATTTACTCTGATAATGCGGACTCTGCGCTGTGTGGAGAAAACTGCGGTTATAGGGATTATCCCGACGTTACCGATTGATTCATCCGGTGCGGCTGAAAGGCTTTCAGGGGCGATACAGATACAAACAATCGGATATGATGACATTTCTAAAACAGACTTCAGTGCGCTTTTAGAATTTATTGCATATCTTGAAAAATCATATCCCCGTGTTCATGAAGTTATGAAACGGGAAATTATCAACGGCTACAGCCTGCTCTATCATTGGAAAGGGAAGACTGATAATAAAAAGCCCGCGCTTTTCTGTGCACACATTGATGTTGTACCGGTTGAACCCGGAACTGAAGATGAATGGAAATACCCTCCATATTCGGGATCAGTTAGTGAGGATGCAGTATGGGGACGGGGAACGCAGGATATAAAAGTTCAGGTTATTACACTTTTAGAAGCTGCAGAAACGATGATCTCTGAAGGGCTTGTGCCGGAACGCGATATCTACTTTGCCTTCGGCCATGATGAAGAGACTCGCCGTCAAGACGGTGCGGATAAAATCGCAGATTATCTGAAAGAGAAAGGAGTATCATTTGAATATGTTCTCGATGAAGGCGGATGCGTCATTGATAACGCAGTGGCAGGGATAAATCGTCCCATCGCTTTTATCGGTGTTGCCGAAAAAGGTTTTGTGAATATAAGACTTTCAGTGAAGGGGGAAGGGGGGCACTCCTCCATGCCTCCAGCTCATACTGCGGCTGGTCTTATCGCGCGGGCCGTATCCCGCATCGAATCTAATCAGTTGCCGCTTACTTTAACTACTCCTGTACTTGAGATGTTCAAATCCCTTGCTCCGGCAATGAACTTCGGGAATAGATTGTTTTTATCTAACCTGTGGTTATTCGCGCCGCTGTTTAAAAAAATATTTTCTAAGACCGCTTCAGGCGCGGCTTTCCTTCGTACAACAACGGCACTAACGATGCTTGAAGGGAGCGGTGCCCCGAATGTTCTTCCGCTGAATGCTTCTGCAGTTGTGAACGCGAGGATTCTTCATGGCAGCAGTTCTGCTTCACTTAAAACTCATCTTGAAAAAGTAATTTCAGATAGTTCTGTTTTAATTGAGATGAGTCAGGTATATGAACCTTCGAAGATTTCACCATCAGATTCTTTCGGGATAAATATAGTCAAAGAGAATATCCGGGCGTTGTGGCGGTCAGCTGTTATCTCTCCATATCTTGTTGTGGGCGGAACTGATGCCAGAAAATATGAAGAGCTTACTGACTCTGTTTACCGTTTTTCACCATACCGTCTTGATAACAGTGAAATGAAACAGATGCACGGTACCAATGAGCATATAAGCATAGCAAATATAACTGATTGCGTGAAGTTTTATGCGGCGATGTTTATGAAGTAATAGATAATTCTGAAATTTAATGAATGAACCGACGTATATGGTGGTTCATTCATTAAATCTGATATAAGACAGTTAAACCAGTTTAACTATCACTATGATAAGTATAATAAGTACCAGCAGACCGATAATTCCCATAGACATACTCCTTCAAATTATTATGAATATAATTGACTCAGAAGAATAAATCTTGTCAACTTCTAAAAATTACAGATTCTTTTTTTAACAGCAAAGTTCCTGCGATTAAAAAAATAAATGTAAAGAAAATGCTGGTGAAGAGGGAAATCATAAAGAAAACCGGCTCAAAATTATTATAAACTGCTGAACGGAGCAGGTATGAGATATTTAGTATCGGCACCATGCTGTAGATCTGGTTAGCATTAAACGGATCTGCCGCAATAAGTCCGCTGGATAAGGCCGAACTTAAAATGATAACAGGAAGAGTTAAAATAGTCCCCTCCTTGATAGATTTTGCATAAAGTCCGATTGCCATTCCTGCCGAAGAAAACATAAAGATTGCGATGGAGATGGTGAATAATATCAGGCTTAAATTTTTATAACCGCAGAATTTAAGCAGTGATAACCCTCCCGTGATATCCGGATAAAAATGTGAAGATACTACAAGTCCGGCCAGTAAAGATACAATAGATGCAAATCCGATAAATGACGATGCAAGGACTTTGCCGAGTATGATTGTACTATGAGATATATTACAGCTCAGGAGTGTTTCAATCGTAGCCCGTTCTTTCTCCCCGGCGCTCATGTCAACTGCTCCAGACATGGAGGATGAAGCCGCGAAAACCATAAGAAGTACAGGCAATAGCAGCGAAAGAGTTAGAAGTGTTTTTCCCTCCTTCTCACTGCGGATTGTCAGAGATGATATTTTTACAGTTTCAGAAGTAATTTCAGACCTGTTGAAAGATGTTTTAAGGAGATTATAAATCTTTAAATATGCCATCATTGAACCGCTTCTGGCTGAATCATAATAGATCGTCAGTGAATTATAATTTTCACCTGATTTAGTATAATCAATAAGAATGTCCGCTTCTCCTTTTATAATCGCTTCCTGGGGAGAGTTTGAAATTATAAATTCAGTATCACCGTATGATTTAATGATTAAGTTTTTTATGCCGTTGTCGTCGTTTGAAATTATTACTCCCGAGGCCGGGTAGGTCCCTTCGCCGGAAGTGTTATGCGTTGTCAGGAAAAGAAGCATAGGGACAATAACAGCAGGCATAAGTATTGCAGCAATTATTGTCCGTTTGTCGCGAATCTGGTCTGTCAGTTCTTTTTTTATTATTATCAGAAGTTTCATATCACTCTTTAATATAAACAGTCAAATCCTGCCCATGCCCGGCACGGTAGGCTTCGACTGTTTTATCACAGTTTATTTTTCCTTTATGTATTACCGTTATTCTGTCGGCACAGGCGAAAATTTCATCCGTATTGTGGCTTGAAAAAAGAATGGTTTTCCCATCTAGTTTAAGTCTGTTAATTATTCTCTTTACGGAGTTTCCGGCAATTATGTCGAGACCGGTTGATGGTTCATCGAGTATAATAAAATCGGGATCTGTTATAAGTGTTCTGGCAATTGCAGTTTTCTGTTTCATTCCTCTTGAGAATGTCGATACCCTGTCGTTAATAAACGCCGAGAGAGACAGGTCGTCTATCAGAGGCTCGATTCTTTTTCTGTAATCATTTTTGCCTACACCGTTAAGCTGCGCGTAGTATTTAATATTCTCTTCTGCCGTAAGACGGTCATAAAGTGAGCTTTCGCCGGAGAAGAGAGTTCCGGTTTTATTTTTAATATAATCCGGATTGTCATTGAATTTAATATTGTCGAAAGAAAAAAAACCTCTATCCGGTTTAAGAATCAGAGATAAAATTCTGATCAGTGTTGTTTTCCCGGCACCATTTTCACCCACTAGCGCAACAGCTTCACCTTTGCTGATGGAGAAAGATATGCCTGACAAAGCCATCTCTTTTTTCTGAGGGAAACTTTTATATATTTCAGATAATGTTATCATGAGGATATATAGGCTACAAGGCGTATATATATCAATTATTATTTAATCTCCAGGTGGATATCCCACATCCCCCCCCTAAATAAATTGCTGCCGATATCATGATATTGATGATAAATAAAATTATTGCATTTTAAAGCTACTGCTTCTAGTATAATAGTTTATATCGTGTACTGACTGGAGTAGCCCATATATGCATGAATTTTTAGATTTAAGAATAACCGGATAATTGTATGGCACAGAGAGAAGAGAAAGTTGAACTTCTTAGGAAAGTTGATATTTTTTCAGAGCTTCGTGAATATGAACTTGATGTAATCGCGAACTACAGTGAATTTATTGAAGTAAAAAGAGGACAGGCTATATTCAGTCAGGGATCGCCCGCTCATGAAATGTATGTGGTCGGCTCGGGCAGAGTTGGAATTTTAGGTTTCGAAATTGATGATGCGAGAATTGCCCAGATTGCTGCTGATGAATCATTCGGTGAATTTGATTTCCTTGGCAGAATAAATAGAAGTGCGGCGGCATTTGCCGAAGAGGATTCAGTGCTGTTGAAATTTCCGGCAATTAAGTACTCTCCCGATGAATTATTCCATGAACATCCGGTAATATTTGCCAGACTGCTTTATAGTCTTCTCGGTGTTGTATCCGGAAGAATCTGGAATGTCAATAAAATGCTCTATGACAAAACTCACTGGCTTCAGGATTTACGTAAACAGCTTTTATGTGATAAGATGACGGGATTATATAATCAGGTTTTTCTTAAAGAGGATTTTGTAAATATGCTTCCTGAGATCGGTAAGAATGCCGCTCTGCTTATGATCAAGCCGGATAATTTTAAAGATATAAATGATGGATTCGGTCATGAGGCGGGGGATCAGGCGCTTAATCTTATGGCAATATTTCTTCTGTCGGAGCTTAAGGAGAATGATATCGGGGTAAGGTTTAGAGGGGATGAATATGCAGCTATACTTATTGATACAGATAGAGAAGAAGCGGTAATCAGAGCCATTGAGCTTCGTTCAACGTTTTATAATATGGATCTAAGCGGCATAACCGGAACTGCGGATATAAAACTTACGGTAAGCATCGGTATTGCAATGTATCCTGAAGATACTCAATGCAGTGCTGATCTTGTTAACATTGCACATGCTAAGATGATGACAGCCCGCGGTAACGGCGGAGATGAAATTATTAAATGAAACGGGTTAGAGTATGATAGAAAAAATGAAGCAACTCGATATCTTTTCGGGATATGGTGAAAGTGAGCTTGAAATTTTATCTAAATATTTTAAACTAAAAAAGTTCGGTTCAGGTGAGCCTGTAATTAAATCCGGTGATATGGGAAATAAATTGTATATAATTATCAGCGGGAAGATTTTCAGTACTCTTAAAATTCCTGGAAGTATTGACCGCAAGCATGTGGAGTACGGCATGGGTGACGCCTTTGGAGAATTATCGGTTTTCGGGAAAAAACCGGAAGTGGATAATTACACAGCATCAGAGAACTGTGTGCTAATAGTAATTGAGGAGAATCAGTTTCAGGATTTAATAGAGACCGAGCCGGAATGTTCAATAAAACTGATTTCAAAGCTTCTAAGTCATACCATTATGCAGTTACGTAAAACGAGCAGATTTCTTGCAGATGTCGTG
>JBBRFT010000182.1:0-7374 GCA_038241375.1 Spirochaetota bacterium | reverse complement strand
GTTCGATGAATCCGGCCCCACTTACAGAATCGAAGTCTCCATGCTGAAAGACGTGGCCACACTTACTCTCGATACTTCCGGGGACGGTTTGCACAAAAGAGGTTACAGAGAAGCACAGGGGGAGGCGCCTCTTAAGGAGACTCTGGCTGCGGGGCTTGTAGATTTAAGCAGATGGAAACCTGATAGAGTTTTTGCAGATCCAATGTGCGGTTCCGGAACAATTCCGATTGAGGCTGCCATGAAAGGAAAGAATCTAGCCCCGGGACTTATACGAAGTTTTTCATCAGAGGAGTGGCCCGAAATATCAGCATCTTTATGGAAGACTCATCGTGAAGAGGCCGAGGATCTTATCAATAAAAATCCTATGGAAATTTTTGCATCGGATATAGATAAAAGAGTATTTGATGCGGCTGTGAATAATGCAAAAAAAGCAAGAGTAGGGGATTGTATTGTATTTCAGAAAAAACCGGTAAGTGAATTCAGCAGCAATACAAAATACGGCTGTCTTGTATGCAATCCTCCATATGGAGAGCGTATGCAGAGCGAGAGAGAGGTTCACGAGCTATACAGTGAAATGGGGAGAGTTTTTTCAAAGCTCGATTCATGGTCATTATTTATTATGACTTCAAATGAAAACTTTGAAAAGTCATTCGGAAGAAGGTCGGATAAAAACAGAAAACTTTATAACGGAAAAATTAAAACACATCTCTATCAGTATCTTGCAGATCTTCCGCCCAGGAAATAGTTGTAGTATATGTCTAAAGCCTCTTGTCCCGTTTGCCTGGAAGTTATTTTATTCAAAAACTTCATAGGGGCACAGGGGGGCAATGTCATTAAGTTAAGCCCCCTTCCGGGGGGTTTTGGGGGCTGTTGTGAAACTTTAAGCTCTTAACTTAATGACATTGGCCAGGGGGGAGCCTTGTATTTTAACTTTTAGAACAGTTTTTATTTCACTTTTTTGAAATAATCCTCAACTGCTTTGAAGTAAAGTTTATGTCCCACACTGTTTATATGGAGTTCATCAAGACATATTGAATTAACATCAATGTCAGGTTTAACAGGATCGATTATTGTGATGTTGTTAAACTGTTCAGAAATTTCATAATAAATACTATTATATAAATCAATATTCTGTTTTACGAAGGGGCTTTTGCTTAGAAATAAATCCGTTGGTCTTAATATTTTTATTACTGCAATTTTTACATTCAGCTTTAAACATCTCTCTGCGAAATGTGACACGTTGTACCTGAATTGTTCATGTGATACATCGGTAAATTCAGGGTTTCTTCCCCTTTTTAATTTTATAGTTTTGACGTAATCAGATCTGATTTTTGCCGGGAGATATTTGTTTATAAATTTTTGTTCAAAACCATTTTTTTTGAAAAGCCTTGGCGAACATTCTGCGAGACCCTGCTGCAGAATTACCCTGTCCGGTCTGTATAATTCCAGCAGATCAAGTCCTCCGCCGCCCTCCTGAACAAGCCTCATAGAAGTTGAACCGCGGGCTGGTCTGTCGATTACATCAAAATCTTTAAACTTGTTTTTGAAGTGATAAATCCATGTCTCTTCATATTTTAGATTCTGTCTCGGCATCGAAACTGAATCAGTAATGATCATTATACGTTCTTTTTTGCTCATTAATTACAATCTCCTGTGGAGTAATTGTTATATCATTATTTTTTATGATTTATTTTATTCTTAGGAATGCGGGGGGTAGTTTATCTCTGCCGCAAAAACAATTATATTTATATTTTTCTGATGTTAGCGGATAACAAAATATTTTTTAAAATTTTCATGAAGTTTGCTGTAAAAGTGCTGATGTTCCGCATCCCCTGTTCTGCCGAAATAGTAGATAAGAAGCTGAGCAGCCTTGACAATAAAAACATTAAGCTCTTTCCCTTTCATCCCTTTTGCGATCTCGGCATTACCTGTTTTTATCATTTGCCGTCCGATATTAATGTGTTTCATAAAAGTATTGATCTGAATTTTCAGACCGTCAGGATTATTATGCAGTGCATCGTCAATCTTCATCATATCGACGGAACCACTTAACAGATAAAACTTTTTAATACTAACTATTGATGATGTTATTAATGATTTATTATAAGCATTGTTTAATTTTTCTTTGATAAGTTCAAATGCTTTCAGTTTGTGATTATCCGATTGAGGTAATTCACCTGTTACATTTCTATAAAGATTAAAAGTAATGTTCTGAACATCCATACAATCCTGATCAGAAGATAGAACAGCTGTGAGTTTTTTGAAATTTTCAGGATTTCTCTCAAGTATCTTCATGTACAGATCTATCCCTTTGATTGCTTCAGTAAAAACAGTGATATTCTTTGATTTAAAATCGTGTTGGGATATGTATTTCATTGCTTCAATAATCATAGATGACTGTGCCGTTAATAATAAAGCATCCATATCGGGGGAAAAATCTGCGGAGGTTCGTTTTTGTGTTGAGTAATCCGGTTCAGAGATGACCTCATCGGGCAGAAGTTCTTTGTCAGAATTATCTGTATTTGCAGAATTATTTTTATCATCCGGCTCCTCTGAATCGAACAGGAAGAAATCATCACCGGAATCCGGCAGCTCCTCATCCATTAAGGAATCGAAATCAAATTTATCTGAACCGCTCATAATATCCCTTTTAACCTTCAATTATATCGTATACAAGATTAAAAGATATGAGGCATGGAAAGACTGATTTAAGAGGCATACCGCTGGTAACTTCTATTAAAAAGTTGTCTTTAACTTCATTATAATCCCAGGTTCTACCGTTTACAACCATTGATCCGGCATATTCAAGAGTATCTGCATCGTAAAGTTTTACTTCTTTGATTTCAGAATTATCCATAAACACACCATCTTTATTTATTTGTAGTCATACTCAATTATTCTGAATAATAATATAAGTGAGTATTTTTACCATTTATGATAAGACTATCTTTATTAAACCTGTTTTTTTTCAACTTATTTTTTATTATCATTAAAATTAGAGTAATAAATTGCTGCCTTTTAAATAAGGCGATCTATAATAAATTGCAGCTTGACATTTTTCCTTCATCACCTTATTGTATATTAAAAACGGTAAATTATGTTCATTAAACCTAATATTGAAAAAATTAAAAATGCCGGTCAGATTGACAGATTAACTCAGCTGTTAAATCATAGAAAAGCCCAGATCAGAGAAGCTGCTGTTATTGCTCTTTATGAAATAGCAGGAACTAATGTTGATGTAATAGAAAGTATGCGAGTTTTATTGCTCGATAAAGATACTAAAGTCCGCCACCGTGCAGCTCTCATTTTTGCAAGAATGGGTGATGCCGGAGTAATCGATAATCTTAATGAGATAGTATCGCATGGTACAGTAAATGAGCAGATTGAAGTCCTGCGGCTGCTCCCGCATTATTACAGTAAAGAAAATGAAAATATTACGCGGATACTGGCTCTGGCTTTAAAGGATAAAAAGCCTTCAGTTCAGGTCGAAGCCATCAGATCAATCGGAGAGATGGAGATAGAGACAATGGCATTTTATCTTCTCGAATTTGCAAATCACAGCGTTGCAAAATTCAGACTTGAAACAGTCATTGCTCTTGGCAGGATAAAAAATCCTATGGGGGTTGATGTTCTTATTGGTGCTCTTACAGATTCAAGTCCCGAGGTACGTAAAATTGCCGAGGAGTCTTTAAAAAAAGTAGGGACTGATAAAGCGCTTGGATCGCTGAAAGATGCTCCTTTCATGCTCATGGTTAAAAATATGAATGAAAGTGTTTCAAAAAGACTCACTACTGTTGTTAATATAGGGAAGCAAAAAAAAGAGTTTGGTTTGCCGCTGCTTCATAAGGCATGCTATGATGATTATAAAAATATCCGAATAGAATCTCTTAAATCAATTGCAATATTAAAAGATAACTCGTCTCTCCCGACTTTGATAGAACTGCTGCAGGATAAATATTATGATGTACGAATAGAAACAATAAAAGCTTTATCCCGCTTTAACTCTACAATTGCGCTTGGCGCATTAAAAAGTGCCAGAAACGACCTTAATACCAACGTAAAACTTGAGGCCAAAAGAGCTTATGCGGCACTGAGCTCGAGAATGAATATACATGATAAAAATGAATAGCAATTCAATGTTAAATATTTAAAAAAAACATACCCTTTCTAAGCTTCTATAATTATTTTTCTTGACTCCCTTCTGTTTATGTATTAAATTTTAACATCGTCTGAAATTTCTGTTAATTTTTCTGTCAGCAATGTAAGACAATATAATTACGTAAAATATAATATAATATAACTGAATGATAATAACATTATTACTAATAGCATTATTCTTATCTTTTTTGGGGCATATATATTCATTAGTAACATATGTAACTACCAGATCTGAAAGATCCTTGAGGGCGTTTGTTAAGACAACCATGAGTAATATCATGATTGCCGGAGCCTGTATTGTGTTGTTTATGTCAAGACCTGATCTGTTATTTCAAGTTGATGTACCGAAATTACTCTGGGTAATATCCGGATTCGTAATGGTGATTACTCTCTGGGTTAAGATAAAAGTTTCCCTGAGTATTTACAGGAAGGCGCAGGATCCGAAAAATTATCATATAAATTTTTTCGGTAAAAAGGTACTTCATTCGTCCGTTGTAAGCCGTATAGAACTAGCAGTCTTTTTCGGTACAATTCCTTTTTTTCTCATGTCTGGAGCATATTTTGTAGCAAGGCTGGTCAATTTTTTTTTATACAAACAACTTTAACATTTTTGAACAAATTGGTCTAATTGTTAAGTAGCACTCTTTGAGTGTAAATAAAAGATGGAGGAATATTATGGCGTTTATTAACTACAGAGCTAAAGAGAATTCTCTTAAGTGTGAGTCTTGTAAATTCAATTTTGTACATAACTATAGCACTAAAATTGACGGTAAAGGTCTTGTTAACTTTCTTGATCTTGATGACAAAGTTGAAAAAGCTCTAAAAGCCAGTGCGAGAGGGGCAATGTGGGCAACCTGTAAAGCCTGCCCATATAGAAAAGATTTTGAAAAGATGTATGGTGTAGAGCCTGTTAAATATTTTTCAGCTGCTTTGGGTTAACAGTTCAAAAGATAAGCTGCCGGGGGAGGTGAAATCTTTTCCGGCAGCAGTCATCATCCTGCCGAAATTCAGATTATGAGAACAGGTAATCCTTGTCATCATTATTTTATAATTTAAACTGAAGATATCGAGTTACGATTGTAAAAGTAAGTCTGGAAATATTTTAATATATACTTCTTCTGCAGCTTTTTTTTAAGACTCCGGTGTATGCTTATATTTTAGTTGAAATTTTTATATATAGAGTTATTATTTTATAATAAAGGAGAATTATATGCCGAAAATATTGTCTCAAGATGAAAAAGTGGTGTTAATAGGTATCTGCAGATATATTGTTAATTCAGATGGTGTAGTTACTGATTCCGAACTGGCAACAATGAATCAGATTGCAGAAGATATGGGGTTTGATGATTATCATAAAACATTTGATGAAGCAGATAAGCTTATCACTTCTATTGAGTCATTACAGGAAAAAATAGACAGTTTAAAGAAAAGCAGCAATCAACGTAAAATTTTAGAGTATGCAATTCAGCTTTCCAGATGTGATGCTTGTATTAAAAGTGACGAAGTTGATATTATAGTATACGCCGCAGATTCCTGGGATTTTGACATAAAATCACTAATGAAATAGTAAATAATTCAGGAGAAGATAAATGCCTTATAATGTTAAGACACTGGGGGAGAGAACTCTTAAATCTCCTCTGATTGAAAAATTTAAACTTAATGAAATGAATTTCGTCCGGGATACTAAAAGAATGCTTTTTAATGTGATGCTCGAGACTGATGATGTTTCGAGTATCGACATAGAACACACATTCGAACTTGCAGGTCCTAGAGAATATATACATTTCAATCCGGAGGAGACACGATCTGCAATTGTAACCTGCGGTGGCTTGTGTCCTGGATTAAATGATGTAATAAGATCAATTGTTATGGAATCCTGGTACAGATATGGAACTAAAAATATACTCGGGATAAGATATGGTTACAGCGGATTGCACCCTGATACAAAATTTGAACCAATACAATTAACACCTGAAATTGTAAGATCAATACATATGGAGGGCGGGTCCATACTCGGTTCATCGCGTGGCGGTACAGATAACATGGAATTGCTGGTTGATACTCTTGAGCGGCTTAAGATCAATATTCTTTATACAATCGGCGGAGATGGTACGCTTAAGGGAGCACATCATATCGCGGAGATTGCCGAGAAAAGAAATTTGAACATAGCGGTTGTCGGAATTCCTAAAACTATTGACAATGATATCAGCTATATTCAGCGCTCCTTCGGTTTTGAAACAGCTTTTTCAAAAGCTGTTGATTCCATTGTTGCAGCACATGTTGAAGCAAAAGGCGCACCGAATGGTATTGGTCTTGTAAGATTAATGGGGAGAAACTCGGGATTCATTGCAGCGAATGCGACTATGGCAATGAATGATGTTAATTATGTTTTTGTTCCGGAAGTTCCATTTGAACTTGATGGGGAAAACGGATTTTTAAAACATCTCGAGGGGAGACTTCTCGACAGGCAGCATGCTGTTATCTGTGTGGCAGAAGGTGCCGGACAGGATCTTGTACAGAAGGATAATGATTGTAATGCCAAAGACGCATCGGGTAACGTTAAATTAAAGGATGTGGGAGTTTTCTTGAAGGAGAAGATTGAACAGCATTTTAAATCCAAAAAAATTGAAATAAATCTTAAATACATAGATCCAAGTTACATTATCAGGAGTGCGCCTGCTGTACCTAATGATTCGATATTTTGCGCACAGCTGGGTCAGTACGCTGTTCATGCCGGGATGGCGGGAAAGACGGATCTTGTTATTGGTCAGTGGAATAATAACTATACCCATGTTCCAATAGATCTTGCAATTTCAATAAGAAAAAGTATAAATCCTAACGGAAGATTCTGGTTTGCTGTTATGGATGCTACTGGGCAGCCGGATAAGATGATTAATTAGTTCAATATTAGAGAAAGATTTTATTTACTATTAACCCGGGACTTCCCGGTTTTTTTTTGTGCCCGGCATGTCCGACAGCTTGGCGGTAAAAGTCCGCTACAGGCTTGGCAGTAGGAACTGTCAGCAGAGGTTATAGTAGCGGCAAAACCGGGAAGGACTGAACAGTGGTAGTCTTTAAAAGAAAGTAGCGTAAAGTATTGTCAAGAGAGCAGAAAACAGCGAAAGCAGGCTGCACCTGTGATGACAGGATGGAATCTGATAGTAACAGGTAAGCACGGAGCGATACTATGCTTGAAATGAAAGAGAAAGGCAGTGT
>JBBRFT010000181.1:0-7390 GCA_038241375.1 Spirochaetota bacterium | reverse complement strand
TGTCGCCTGGAATAGTGTAAGTGGCAGTATTAAGTTTTTTCAGCATTTGAAAAAAAATATTCAGCTGTCTTCGCATATCTGATTCAAGGATACCTTCGGTATCTGATCCGCCATAAAGGGCATTCCCTGTGTGTATAATTATCTGTGGTTTCCGGCTTTCAATTTCAGTCAGTGTTGAAGAGAGTGTTTTGTTGAAGCCTGCAAATGGAGAATCGGGAGATGTATTGCCAATCAGGGCAAATTTAACAGTTTCAGTTACAGGTTTTGTGCCGGCACAGCTGATAATAAAAAAAACGGGCAGGATACATAGAAGAAGTATCCTGCTGAAATATTTTGGAACAGTACTTTTCACGCTTATATCCTGAGAAAATCCGTAGGGTATGCCTTGCAGATCTCTTTAACTTCTGCCCGAACTTTGGCAAGAACTGAATCGTCCTCGACATTGCTTACTATATCTATAATTAATTTTCCGATTCTTTTAAAATCATCCTCTTTTAATCCCCGCGTAGTGAGAGCCGGGCTTCCGAGTCTTATACCGCTTGTAACAAATGGAGATTTGTCATCAAAGGGAACCCCGTTTTTATTACATGTTATTCCCGCTGCATCGAGTCTGTTTGCTGCATCTTTACCGGTAACATTTTTATTCCGGAGATCGATAAGTATAAGGTGATTATCTGTTCCGCCCGATACAAGTTTTAATCCGCCTGAAAGAAGAACCTCAGCAAGAGCTTTTGCATTTTTAACAATCTGTTTCTGATAAACGGCAAATTCGGGCTGAAGAGCCTCTTTGAATGATACAGCTTTTGATGCTATAGTATGCATCAAAGGCCCACCCTGTGTGCCGGGGAACGTGAATTTATTAACGCTCGCTTCGTACTCTGCGTTGCTGAGGATTACTCCCCCTCTTGGTCCGCGGAGTGTTTTGTGGGTTGTAAAAGTTACAAAATCAGCAATATTTACCGGGGAAGGATGTTCGCCAGTTGCTACCAGTCCTGCTATATGAGCAATATCAGCGAGAAGTTTTGCTCCTACACTGTCAGCTATCTCTTTAAATTTATTAAAGTCGATAATCCGCGGATAAGCAGAGGCTCCTGCTATAATCAGCTTCGGTTTGGTCTCTTTTGCCAACTTGTGAAGAGCATCATAATCTATAAGATTTGAATCTTCTGTAACTCCGTAGGCGACAACATTAAAATATTTCCCTGAAAAGTTAACGGGGGAACCGTGAGAGAGGTGACCGCCGTGGGAAAGATTCATGCCGATGTATGTGTCACCTGCATCAAGCAGAGACATCATAACCGCCATATTTGCCTGTGCGCCAGAGTGAGGCTGAACATTCGCCGCCTGTGCATTGAATAGTTTTTTGATTCTGTCTATTGCCAATGATTCAACTGCGTCCGAGGGCGCGCATCCCTGGTAATATCTTTTTCCGGGATATCCTTCTGCATACTTATTAGTCAGAGTGGAGGAAGAAGCCTCAAGAACTGATTTCGATACATAATTTTCAGAGGCGATCATTATAAGGTTATCCTCCTGCCTCTTATCCTCGGCTTCGAGCATATTATAGAGTTCGGGGTCGGATATTTTAAGATTCGGCTTATTTGACATTCGGGACCTCTTTATATTTAGTTTGTTATTTTCCAGGGGAATGTTTATATAACGAACTGCTTGAAATATCTGTCAATTTAAAATTTTTTGTTGTATTAAAGCGGGTCTTTTGATAATTATTAAAGCAATAATTCTGATCTGGAGAATCAGCTTAATTTGTATCTACTCTTAAGTTAATGATAAAATTGCATTCCGCCGCGCCTTTAGCGCGGCGGAAATATAATTACCTGTGATTTTTCAGCAGTTAATTGAATTTGGATATTAAAAATTTTCTGGAGAATCAAATGGAAAACAATAGTTTCAAAATAATGATACATCAAATGCTTCCAAAAGGATTTATATCAAGAGTTTTCGGATATACCTCTCTAATACCGCTTCCGCAGAGTCTGATGGATAAGATTATAGCCTGGTATTCCGTAAAGTATGGAGTAAATCTTGAAGAAGCAGAAATCCCTGCAGAAGGCTTTAAAACTTTAAATAAATTTTTTACCCGGACATTAATACCGGGTGCAAGAGTTATTGATGCGGACAGGTTATCTGTGGTTGCAACAACAGATTCGAGGGTGGATATGTATGGAGATATTACAGACGACAGTATTCTCCAGGCAAAGGGTGTTGATTACTCACTCCGGGAGCTTATACCTTCAATAGAAGGGGAAAAATTTATTAACGGTAAATTTATAACTCTCTATCTTTCACCGGGAGATTATCATAGAATTCATACTCCTGTTTCGGGTAAAATTACCGGTTTTTTTAACATTCCGGGAAAATTGTTCACTGTGCAGGAATTTATGGTTAAGGGATTAAAGGGTCTTTTTGCTATTAATGAAAGATTAATCACTTATATTGATACAGATTTTGGGGCAGTTGCTGTTTGTAAAATAGGTGCTATCAATGTGGGGAAAATATCTCTCTCTTATGATAATTCTGTGACGAATAAAATTTTCAGAAATAAAAATGAGCATATTTATGATGAAGATAAAAAGCCCGAGGTTGAAAAGGGTGACGAAATAGGGATTTTTAATCTTGGTTCAACTGTAATTATTCTTTTTGAAAAAGATATGATGGAGTTCTCTCAATTACAATACGGGCAGAAAGTAAAGATGGGTGAAAAAATAGGGACTCTATTAAGGTAATAGAATAGCCTCGAAGTAAATTCTTTTACAGTTGTAGCATTTAACGAATGAAATAGTAAACACTCCGTCATTTCGAAGAAGCGATAGCGACTGAGAAATCTTATTTTTGCATAAAATTTTAGATTTCTCACATCCGTTCGAAATGACAAGATCTAATTCAATCGTTTATTGCTATAGGGATTGAATCTTTTGCTGTAATGGTCAAATTATCCCCACTGTTTATTAAATCCAGGCGGAGTCTCTGTTTCTAAAGATTTAATAATAAAAAAAATATGCAAATATATCATTTATGACTTGAAATTTTATAAAACAATTTTAATTTTCAGTGTTATTTTGCTGATGTTTAACTAATAAATAAAAAATGGGGGATGTAACATGGGATACCATCAGGCGATGCAGAAATATATAGATGGTCAGGTGAGATACTGGAAAGAGAGAAAAGCTGCAATTGAGACTATTGAATCTAAGGAAATAGTCGAAAAGAAAAACAAACCTTTTATCACTTTATCGAGAGAGTATGGTGTAGGTGCTTTTGAACTTGGGGAAAAAATAGTACAGCTTATTAATGAAAAATACAATACAATACCTGAATGGGCAGCATATGACAGAGCTCTTCTTGATAAAATTATTAATGATCTGGGTTTGTCTCAATCTCTTGCACAGACTTTAACTGATAATGCAAGAAACAACCTTACCGATTTTCTGCAGACTTCATTCAGTGATTTTCCGCCTCAGGTGGCAGTATTCAGAAAGCTTGTTGAGACAATCAGAACACTTGCAATTGCCGGCAATGTTGTGATAGTCGGAAGAGCCGGAAATATAATAACACGTGATATGATCAAAGGATTTCATGTCCGTATTGTCGCGCCATTAACCTATAGAGCTGATAGAATTAGTAAAATTCAGAATGTTTCACATAAAGAGGCTGAACATCTTATTGAGGAAAAAGATAGTAAAAGAGACGGATTTATCAAGGAATTTGTAAAATTTGATAATGCCGATCCTTTAAATTATCATATATCAGTAAATCTTGGGCATCTGTCTGTGGATGAAGCTGCCGCTGTAATTGTAAAATCTATGAAGGCTTGCGGATATTTATAAAATAGATGAGTAAAGATAGTGTCCGGAGATTTGAACTGACCGACCTTCTCCTGCAATATGATTATGAGACTCATACTCTATTGTGCAGAAATATCGATGACGGGAAAAATCTCTGGATAAGAAAAATCGGGGATGGGGGTTGCATCCTCGATGTATCCGGGGATAAAGATAGAATTTTCCTCTCAATTGAAACGGATGAAAAGAGCGGGCAATTTCTGGTCTTAAATAAAAAAGATGGTTTAACAGACTGGTCTATTCCTGGTAAAGCTTATATGTTCCGTTTATTTTTAAATTATGTATATCTGATTTTTGTTGATGGAGATGATAATTTTTTTCTAATTAAGACATCCGCGGATGACGGTAGTAAAATTTGGCATCATCCGGTTAACGACGGGCTTTCGGGATACACTATTAATAATGATACAGTAACGCTTGAATATTATAACGGAAGTGTCGAGGTTTTAAAAAGCAGTAGCGGTGAGATTCAAGGTTAGCTGCTGTTATTATCGCAAATAATATTAGAACGAAACTGAGGAATCCTCCGGCCTGCGGTCACCTCCTTTGAAAAAGGAGGGTTTTTTGTCTCTTAGATTTGTGTTACCCTTTTCTCTCCAACTGAATTGAACTCATTTCTCAACAGCCCCCTAAATCCCCCGGAGGGGGACTTGAAGATAATATACGATCCGGTACTTGAATTTATAACATTCTTTTTTGAAGTCCCCCTCCCGGGGATTTAGGGGGCTACACAGAAGATGCGGGTAACGATTAACTTTAACAGAGGGGATTTTGTTTTCTTAAATCCTCATATTATCCACCCTTAACTCTATCTCATATCCTCTCTGTAAATATCTATGCTGAACGGAATGGTCTTGTCAAGAAGAGGTTCCGCGTCACGATTTGATCTTGCCAGATTTACCCTTGCGTACTCGTTCTCCTGATTCATCTTCTGTGCGTAATCAATAGCCTTCCAGTATGCGAGATCACGTTTGCCGTATTCCCCTGTATTCTGGTAGACAGCTCCAAGATTGTTATAGGCGGAAGATAGAGTCTGGAAAAGTTTTACATGGGAAACTTTTGAAAGATCAACGGTTCTTATTTTGTCAGCTTCATATTCCATCACAGAGATAAGTTTGAGATACTCACCCTTTGCCGCTTCATAGTTTCCTGGACCTGACCCGTTTCCTGAGTTGTAGAATGCATTCCCAAGTGCAAGCATCAGTTCAGGAGATTTTACGAAATCATCATAGAGATGAAGCCACATGTTCAGAGCCAGAGAGTATTCCCCTTTGAGATAGTTTATACGACCCATATTGTAATAAAGTTCAGGTGAGGTGAAATTAGAATTCAGAGCATTTGTATAGAATTTTTGAGCGAAACTGTAGTTCTCCATTTTCTCAATTTCATTATCTGCAATCTCATCATCGAGAGCTCCCTCTCTGCTTTTAACTTTATCAAAGAAGTAGTAAAAAATATTTCCCAGATACATATTAGTTTTTCCGGGATTTTCGGTCTCTCTGTAGAATTCGTCCTGAGTAAATTCAGGCTGATTTCCGAAATTTTCCAGAGCTTCCTTCAGATGTTTATATGCCTTAACCGGTTCTTTAGTCTGATAATAATATTCACCTTTCAGATGAAGAGCGCTGAAATATTTAGGTTCAAGCGCCAGCGCTTTATCAAGATATCTTTCCATTTCCATGAGGCTTTGTTTTGAATGGTGATAGCGCGCGAATTGTATATGGAGCTGGGGGTAATTTGGCTCCCTGTCATTAAGAGCATGGAGAACCTCCATGATTGCCGGATCAAGATTGTCATTGTTGTCTATCAGTCTTGGAGAGGTTACACCATAGTCAATTCTCACATTTGAGTCACCCTTTGCTCTTTTGTCGAGATAGTATCCCGCGAGTTTTGAAAGAAGAGGTGACGGAATTTCCGGCAGCATTTTTTTCTCACGCAGTTCCGCATGTATTGTCGCAGTGAGAGGAAATGAATCTCTCTCTATATAAAGATTCAGCAGCCCGGAGTATCCCACAACTGAATCGGGATCGACTCTGAGTATATCCTCGTAGTATTTCTTTGCGTTTAAATACTGACCCTGATAAAAATATGCGTTTCCTATACCTACAAGGGCACTTATATTTTTTCTATCAACGAGAAGAGCTCTTTTGTAGAAAGTAATAGAGAGATCCAGAGCGGTATTGATATTCTGCATCTCTTTTTTCTCTGCGAAGTACCATTTTTGAATATTTGGTTTTAAAGTTTCGAAATATTCATTTTTTGTTTTGGCGTAGAAGTAACCCAGATTATTAAGTGTATCTATATGTGTCTTATCCAGACTATAAGCCTGATTAAGTTTCTGAAGAGATTCGGGATAATCTTTATTCCGCAGATAAGCTCTTGCATATTCATTATACCCGTATAGAAAATCTTTAATATATTCTTCGTCAACTTCACGGAAGAGTCTTTCTGCTTCGTCGTAGTTATTTTTCCTGTTAAATCTTTCACCTTGCATGGCGCTGTTTAAAATCAGGGCAACTCCTTCTCTTATCAGTTTTTTAGCCATATACGGTTTATAAATAAACTGATAGGAGAGTATGGTAATAAAAAATGCAACTATAACTGAAACTCCGAATATCCCTGTGGCTTTGAGAAGTTTTTTCTGACGTTCTCTCCCTTCGAGAGAATATTCAGGGCGAGAAGCTATTACTCTTCTTTTAGATGATGATTCGTCAACAAGGTCAATTCTTCTTTTAAGTTTTTTCTCCAGGAATTTATGAATAGAATCTTCCGATTTTCCCGTGATAATCATATCAACAAGTTTTTTCATATCAGCAGCAGGGAGAAGGTCGTTAATTACAGTCTCTCTTATTGCCTGTCTTATACCGGGATTAAAAAGTATTATTGCTTTTTTTAATCTTGTGACATCCTTCTCCGAGAGATCCATTCCGGAAGATGAATTTTTTCCGTTTCGCTGTGGTTCGTATTCATCGGAATGATCTGCTATATCGTCATCGAGAGGTTCAATTGTCAGTGTATCTTCATCGTGATCGTCGATAAAATCATTTGTGAATTTTTCCGGTTCTATTTTTTTCCCAGGCTGAGGGGATTCTTCAAATGAGTCGGGGATATTATCAATATCTCCGAAGTCGTCTGTGAAATTTTCCATTTCATCGAAGTTTTCTGATTCTGTTTTTCCTGAAACTGTTTCCGGTTCCTCAAAATCATCAAAGGAATCAGTAATGTCATCTATATGATCTATGTCGCCATATTCTTTCCCGGGTTCTTCAGCTATATCAAGATCATTGAGGTCAATGTCTGGTATGTCTGCGGTATCAGCTTCAGGAATCTCTGCTGATTCTTCAAGAGGAATGTCGTCAAGATCGGGAATGTCAAAGTCATCTTCTTTCTCAAGAGAAAAAGAATCTGTTTTTTTATCTTTTTTGTCTCCGGTTTTCTCTTCTTCAAATTCACCTGAAAAGTCATCGTCAAATTCATCTTTAAATTCAGGTTCTTCCGCCGGTTCATCAATAAATGATAAATCTGAATCA
>JBBRFT010000180.1:0-7394 GCA_038241375.1 Spirochaetota bacterium | reverse complement strand
AGCCATGAGTAAATCTATAGGTAATGTAATAGCTCCGGAAAAAATCATCGAGCAGTTCGGCGCGGACATTCTCAGAATGTGGGTGTCGTCCGAAGATTACAGAAACGATGTGCGTATCGGGATGAACATGATGAATCAGGTTGCCGATTCATACCGAAGAATCCGGAACACAATGAAGTACATAATCGGAAACATTGCCGATTTTACAGATGCAGATAAAGTTGCATACGAAGATCTTACAGATGTAGACAAGTGGCTCCTGCACAAACTTTATCATCTTTCAGACAGTGTAATTAAACACTACGAAAAGTTCGAATTTCATATGGTCTACAGAAAGATACTCAACTTCTGTGCCGTTGAACTCTCATCAATATATTTTGATGTATCAAAGGATATACTATACGTTGAAGCAAAAAATGCAAAAATAAGAAGAGCAAATCTCACAGTTTTAAGCGAGATATACAACACAATCCTGAGACTCATTGCACCGGTTCTCTCTTTCACAACTGAAGAGATTTGGGATTTTATGGGAATGAAGGGATCCGTTCACATGGAAAAATACTATACTCTTGATGAAAAGTATAACAATCCTGAAGTTCACGACAGGATAAACAAAATTGCCGAGATTAAAAAAGATCTTCTCAAATCTCTTGAAGACCTGAGACGCGACAAAATAATTAAAACTTCACTTGAAGCGGATATAAAAGTATTCGTTAAAGATGAATCAGCCCGTAAACTCATGAGTGAAATGGGGGAAGAGGAGCTTCGAAGATTTCTGCAGGTGGCAAAAGTTGTAATAGCTGACAGCGACAGCGGACTCACCGCATATGACTCTTCATCTATCTCAACATCAAAAAGTGAAGGGAAAAAATGTGTTAGATGCTGGAACTTTTTCGAGAGTCTTGGAAGTGATCCGGAGCATCCTGAACTATGCGTAAGATGTACAGCAGTTATAAAAAATATCTAATCGGGAAACATAACTAAATGAAAAAACATATCATTCCGGCTTTAGTAGTTGCAATAGCTTTTATAGCGGATTTAGTGACAAAGAATCTGGCTCTTAAACATCTGGGCTTCTATGACAGATACGATTTTTTCGGCGGATTCGTCAGATTTGACTTAACCTACAATCAGGGTGGAGTATTCGGCATAATGCAGGGATACAAAAATTTCTTCCTGATTGTTTCAATCATTGTTCTTCTGATTATGGTTGCATACTACTTCTATGAAAAATTGATGCCGGGACTTTTCAGAGTTGCCATGGCGCTTATTATCGGCGGGGCCATGGGTAACATATATGACAGACTGATCCCCGGAAGACCCGGTGTTGTAGACTTTTTATCTGTTGGAGTTGACGGAGTATACAGATGGCCCACATTTAATATAGCTGACTCGGTAATTATCGCCGGAGCAATACTTCTTGTTATTGTTGTATATATTGAAGATAAAAAGAGACTGGCAGAGAAAAAATAATTATACTTATAGAAAATGGGATTTATCACATACATGGCGTCGCCATTCGCCGGCACAAAAATAGGAAGGATATGCTTTTTAGACATATCCTTCATTGCATACTTTCAGTGTTACAGTTTCATGTTTGCCGTAAGCTCATAATATTCAATCAACGGTTTTTTCTATAAAATCAGAATAAAAATGTAACTTATTCATTTTAAATATTCATATTAAAGTTAAATAGATAATTTAAAAAAATAACACGTCTGTCCGCCTTTTCATTAGAGGGTGCTAGACGTGTTATTTTTTTTGGGAGAATGTTATGAATAAAAAGAGAATTATTGTTAATGAAAGAGATTATTTGAAACTTAAACAGATTATCAATGAAAGTATAACAAGCGGAAACGTAAATGCAAAAAATCTTAATGCAGAAATATCAAATGCCATTTTAATTGATCCTGCGAAAATACCATCCGATGTGGTAACCATGAATACAAAAGTATGCTTCATAGATATAAAGGAATCTGAAGAGTTTGTTTATACTTTAGTATATCCTAAGGATGCTGATCTGGCAAATGGTAAACTTTCAGTACTTGCTCCAATTGGAACTGCTCTGTTAGGCTATAGAGAAGGTGATGAACTTGTCTGGAATGTACCAGCTGGTCAGAAAATCTTACATATTAAAAAAATAATTTATCAGCCTGAAGCCAGCGGGAATTATTTCCTTTAATGATAATTAAGAAATAGAATAAAATTACAAAGAATTTTAAATCATGAGACATCATTTCAACGATTTTCTTTATAATACTCTCCTGCTCGGTTTAGGCAGTGTGATCTACGCAGTTGCCGTCGATGGATTTCTAATTCCGCGTGGTTTTTTATCAAGAGGAATAACAAGGGTTGCCCTGATAAATGATTATGACGGTTACCAGAGCAATGACATGACAATTAAGGAGGAACGACTTCCCTCAATATTCTTAGATGTAGAATTTTGAGGAAAATCGTCAGGACGACCTTAATCGAATCAATTGGAGGCAGGCATCATGGTTTGGTTTGTTTTATTATTGGCAGGTTTGTTTGAAGTGCTTTGGGCATATTCAATGAAAACATCTGAAGGCTTTAGCAGATTAGTTCCAAGTATTTTTACACTTATATTTATGGTTCTCAGTTTTGGATTACTTGCATATGCAATGCGAAGTTTACCACTTGGAACAGCCTATACCATCTGGACGGGTATCGGTGCGATTGGTTCATTTCTGATTGGTATTTTAATACTAGGTGAACCTGCAACAGCAATCCGTATGTTAGCCGCTATGCTGATTATTTCTGGTTTAGTACTGATGAAACTGTCCTCGTCGTAAGATCATCTTATTTCGCTCCCTTTAATTATTATCTATTTATTTTTATTTAGTCATAGTAAGGGTGATGAAAGTAAAATTTACTGAAATGTCTTCTCGTGATAGTTTTGCTCAAACTGATTGGCAATGATAAAGTTTTTCTTGCTGCATTTCAGGGAAATGAAAAATTTAAACGGAGACACCCTCGTTATGTCAATTTTCAAGAAACTACGTTTAACCACAGATGATTTTAAAGTAACCCTCTGTGGTTAAAGGATTATAATAATATTACAAGAAGCTGATCAACAGCATTATGTTCAGCAGCGAAACGATTATCCCTACTGTCAAGAGCATTGCTAAGGTAAATTTTCCATTAGCATATTTCCCCATGACTTTTTTGGAAGATGTGAGATAAATCTGCATAAATATTGTAATAGGCAGCTGAATACTCAAAAACATCTGAGATATAATCAATCCTTTGAAAGGATCACGAATTAAAAATATAATTAAAACAGCGCCTATTAAAGTTATAGCAAGCCCGATACGCGAATGTTTATCTTTTACATCATAAGGCTCTTTGAATATCCCGGCAAATATTGATCCCCCTGCCATACCAGCGGTAACGCTTGAAGAAATTCCGGCAAAAAGAAGAGCTACTGCAAATATTACCGAAGCCATATTCCCCGCTATTGGGGTCAGCATCGATTCGGCCTGCTGGAGTTCTGAAACGCTGATTTTATTTGTATAAAATGCCGCAGCAGCAAGAATAATTATAGCACTATTGATCGCCCATCCTACCACCATTGAAAAGAGAGTATCAAAAAATTCAAAATCGAGCTGTTTCTTTATCACTTTATCATTTTCAAGATTCCACTGTCTGCTTTGAATTATTTCAGAATGAAGAAAAAGATTATGAGGCATCACAACGGCTCCAAGTACACTCATTATAATAAGCATTGATCCGGCAGGGAAAGAGGGTACGACCCATCCGCTCACGGCCGCATTCCAGTCAATTTTAACAAGAGTAAGTTCATATAAAAAAGATAATCCGATAATCGAGACAAATCCTATTATAAATTTTTCAAGGCGTGTATATGAATTAGTAAATAATAAAATTAATACAAGTATAGTTGAAAATACCGCACCTGCTGATATCGGTATTTTAAAAAGCATGTTAAGCCCAATCGCCGCACCCAGAATTTCCGCCAGAGCCGTTGATACTGCCGCAAACATTGCTGTAATAAGCGTAACACCGGAAACCCATGGCGGAGTGTAAAACGATGCAGCTTCGGAGAGACAAAGCCCGGAAGCTATACCTAAATGCGCAACATTATGCTGAAGTATAATAAGCATAATAGTGGAAAGAGAAACCATCCAGAGCAACGAATAACCATACTCTGATCCTGCGGCGATATTAGATGCCCAGTTACCGGGATCGATAAAACCGACTGTAACAAGAAGTCCCGGACCGATATAACGAAGAAACCTGAATGTTTCAAAATTAGGAACATAATCCCGTTTGAAATATTTTTTAATTATTATAATTATACGCATATTTATTATTACCTATTCAGTATTCATGCTTTCATATCACAGAACCTTCCGGAATCATCACAATGCTAAGCCCATGGAAGCATCGGTAGCTTCAAATCAGTATCTTTGAGCGAATACGACGTTCGCCTGCCGCCAGATTACAGGATGTAGTAATAACGGCGATCTTCACAAAAAGTATTCAATACTATCTGTTTAAAATAAATTTTTCAAACATGGAAATGAGCCGCAAATATTGCTAATAAACTTCAGCAACCTCTATCTCGCTCTGTCCGAGTTTATCCTGATCTTTATAAATTTCAACTACATACTTACCGGTATTGTAAAACGAAAGAGGGGTACTTGCTGTACTTTTGTCCCTTTCAACTTTCAGATGAATAGTCTTCTCTACAGTTTTTGTACTCTTTTCTAAACGAAGAACTTTTACTTCAAGCAATTCTGTATCGAATGGTTTGCTCTGTTTAATGACTCCGGTTAAATCGCCAGGGGTAAATTTCTTCCCGCAGTTAACACCTTTACCATCCATATCAACCCCTTCACAGAACTGAACCACTTCGTTCTTTGAACATCCCGTAACAGCAAGAGAGATAATAATAGTTATGATTAATTTTTTCATATCAACGACCCCTGCAGATCCTCTTCATCTTCGATCTCACCGGTATCCGGTTTGACTGCTACCCGCCCGGGCTTAATTTCTCCATCAGTACCCTTCTGGAGTATCTCTATTTTTCTTTCAGCCTCTTCAAGTTTCTGCTGGCAATATCTGGCTAGTTTGATCCCCTTTTCAAATTCCTTTATGGAATCATCAAGGCCAAGCTCTCCACCTTCAAGTTTATCAGCAACTTCCTCCAGATCCTGAAGCGCATCTTCAAAAGCTATTTTGGTATTAATTTTTTTATCTTTTTCCACTTAGTTCTCCTTTATAACAGAATTAATAACGGCCTCTGCAGCACCGTCGGCAAATTTTATCTCAACGGTATCACCCTGTTTTAATTTTTCAACTGATTTTATCAATATTTTACTTCGATCCAGAACAATAGAATATCCCCGGCTCATAATATTAAGAGGTGAGAGATTGTTAAGATTCTGAATAAGCAGTTCAAGATCATGCCTTTTCTGAATCATAAATTTTTTCTGGAGCCTGTAGATATCCGGGAGCCTGAGAAATCTCGCTCTCTCCAATGCGACTCTATGCTTCATCTGATTAATCATCCTGTTTTCAGCATCTGCAAGAAGCATCTGACGTGAATTTAAAATCTCATATGGATCTCTGAAAATTTTTTTATTAACAAGATTCTTCAGTGCAGTCTTATAACTCTGATAATTATTTGTAAGAGAATTTGTCATTCTGGTTTTTAAATATTCAATCTCATCGATCAGATCGGACTTAACCGGAACTGCAAGTTCTGCAGCGGCTGAAGGGGTTGGTGCGGCAACATCAGCTGCATCATCACTGAGCGGATGGTCAATCTGATGACCCACGGCGGAGATTATCGGAACCCTGGATTCAGCAAATGCCCGAATAACAACCTCTTCATTAAACGGCATAAGATCTTCAAAAGATCCGCCGCCCCTTCCGGCGATAATTACATCGATATTCCACTGAGGTTTATTCAGTTCTTTAATAGCAGCGGCAATGGTTACGGCTGCATCATCCCCCTGAACTTTTGCAGGTGCTATAACTATTTCAATATTTGAATATCTTCTTAAAGCTACTTTTATAATATCCCTCACAGCCGCGCCGGTTGGTGATGTAACAATTCCAAGCCTTGCAGGGAGAAAAGGGAGTTCCCTCTTTCTAGACGGATCAAACAAACCCTCTTCAGCGAGTTTTTTCTTAAGCTGCTCGATACGCTTCTGAAGTTCCCCGGCTCCGTCAGGTCTTGCAGAGAGTACATTCAGCTGATAGCTCCCTCTCTTTTCAAAAACTGTAACTCCCCCGAAGACAAGAATCTTCATACCGTCTTCAAGTTTAAATTTTAAATTTTTATTCGCATATTTAAAATATACTGCCGAGATTGACGAACTGTCATCTTTGAGTGTAAAATATATATGCCCAGATGAATGATAGGTGAGATTATAAACTTCACCGGAAATCCAGATACTGCTGAGATAAGGATTGTTCTCAACCTCGGACTTGATAAGCCCGTTAATCTGAGCAACAGTATAAATTCGCGGCTTTACTTCTTCTTCCATTAAAATTCCATCTTATTTAGAAGTTAATATTTCAATCATCTTTTTGTGCAGCAGATTATTTGAGGCGAGTATCTCGGGATACTCAGGGTCGTACTCCGATCCGTCATATTTTGTAACCATTCCGCCGGCCTCCTGAACGATTAGACTCCCCGCTGCGGTATCCCATGACTTGAGAAGAGGCTCCCAGTATCCGTCAATCCGCCCGGCAGCGACCGAGCATAAATCCAGAGCAGCGGAACCCATTCTACGTATACACTGAATACCGGGTAAAAATCTGTTGAACTCTTTAAGATTGTTGTGTTCCATATCATCCTTCGCATATGGGAAACCTGTAGCAAGGAGTGCAATCCCCAAGTCATCTATACCCGACACCTTAATCGGGAGACCGTTACAGAAAGCGCCCTTCCCCTTTACTGCATGAAACATCTCCTTATGACACGGATCAAAAACCGCTCCGCACACAATCGCTTTTTCAATCTTTGAATACACTCCAATTGAAACACAGAAAAACGGAATACCGTGAGCAAAATTATTAGTGGCATCGAGAGGATCGACATACCAGACAAACTCGCTGTCGGTCTCCCTTCCGCTCCCCTCTTCGGCAATAACCGAATGACTGCTGAATTTATTTTTTATTGCCGAGACTATATACTCCTCGGAATCTTTATCTATATTTGTTACAAGATCCGTTCTGCTTTTGTAGCTTACAACTGTGGATTCTGATCTGAATCCAGCCATAAGAATATCACCGGCGTTTCTGCAGATATCAATTACTGTTTCGTTTATATTTTCAATAAAGGACATTTTGAATTTTTTCTACTTAATTAAAGGAGCCATTTGCTACCATGAGCTTCATGG
>JBBRFT010000179.1:0-7429 GCA_038241375.1 Spirochaetota bacterium | reverse complement strand
TATCAGATATATCAAATACAAAAGTTATCACAGCAGAAGATTCATGGATTTTGTAATCCAAAGTAATCCTCACCAGATTTTCATCTATTGATATAGACCATTCCGGAGTTTGATCTTTAACTTCAAGAATAAAATCATCGTGATCCAGATAAAAGAATTTTACTCTATTCTTATCCCTTAGAAAAAGTGAAACTCCAGGGTACTGAAGATGCTGATAGAAAAACTCAAAGGCTCCCGTAGAGGCAAGAAGTTCATCATTCTTAAGATTTCGAAGTTCTTTAAAAATATCAAGTGGAACTATTTTTGGCGTATACATCTTAATTTCGCTCATCTAATCTCCTGAAGCTATTATAATTTACGTTAAAAGGAATCACCCACTTTAACCGTATGAATGTTCAGCATTAACTAAAAAATAAAGCCCAGTTTTTGTCAAGTTCAAGAAAAGAGATTTATTTGATCGCTCTTAATTCATCTTTATGTATAACACCCTCTGAGACAACTCTGCTTAATTCTGTAATCGCAACAGGCTTTTGCAGAATACCGGAAGCACCATAACTCATCACTTCATCAATTTTAAAATTTTCTATATTGCCGCTAATCAGATATACAACCACAGAGGAATCAATCTGCTTAAAAAATTTTAGCGCTTCAACTCCACCCATAACAGGCATAACAATATCCATCAGCACCACATCAATCTGATTAAAATTCCGGCTGAACACATCGAGTCCAGTTTCACCGTTTTCTGCAGTCATAACACTATATCCAAGATCGGAAAGAATGCTTTCCGTAATGCTTCTTAAAATAAACTCATCCTCCACGATAAGAACTGTCCCCTTGCCGGGTATAATAGCGGCATCTTTCTCTTTCTTCCATACCACATTTTCAACAACAGGAAGATAAATATTAAAAACAGTCCCTCCTGCCTCACCATCAGAAACTTCTATTGCACCATTGTGATCTTTAACATTTCCGTAAACAATAGACAATCCAAGACCTGTACCATCCCCGGAAGACTTTGTAGTAAAAAAAGGCTCAAAAATTTTAGATTTCAAATCATCGCTGATGCCGCTCCCGGTATCGGAAACACTTATCTTTATGTAAAGACCCGGATCGATAGTAAAACCTGTTCTTATGAAGTGATCCCGATTCAATATAAGGTTGCTTGTCTTTATGGCAACCTCACCTCCCTCAGGCATGGCATCTCTTGCGTTTATTACAAGATTTAGTATTATACTCTGCAGCTGTGATGCATCGCCGGAAATAAGAGATTTATCTGCATCAAGCTCTTCCAAAATTTTAATATCGGGAGAGATGCTGTGCCGGAGAATATCAACAGCCGTAGAGACAGAATTATGAACATCTACATTTTCAGATACACGAACCTCTTTGCGTGAAAAATTAAGAAGCTGCTGAGTCAGACCTGATGCTTTAAGCGCAGTATCCTTTATAAAAGTAATAAACTTCATACTCTTCTCATCATTAACCGATTTAAGCTCCAGAACTTCAGATGCACTTAGAATTCCAGCCAGCATATTATTAAAGTCATGGGCCACACCGCCAGTCAGGCGCCCGATAAGATCCATTTTCTGAGACTGCCTCAACTGCTCTTCAATCCTTATTTTCTCCGAAATATCCCTGAAAACTATTACAACACCAACAATTTTACCTGACACATCAAGTATAGGAGCAACTGTTCTGGAGATTTTTTTCTCAATACCTTTTTTATCAGAAAGAATTGCTGAATCAGATATTTCCAAAGCCTTTCCGGATCGTACAATCTGAAGAAAAGAATTTTCACTTTTTACTCCCGTAGAGGAATCCACAATAGTAAACACTTCCGTTAAAGATTTCCCGATAGATTCTTTCGATGACCACCCTGTAATAATTTCCGCGACAGAATTCATTCTTTTAATATCTCCGTTCTCATCAGTTGAGATCACGGCATCTCCTATTGAATTAAGAGTTATCCTAAGGTTCTCCTCATTCTCTCTGATAGCAGATTCAATTCTAACACGGTTCTTTACTTCGCTTACGTATATCCAAACTCTGAATAAAAAATAATAGAATAGAATACTAATAAAAACCACCAGCAGTAATATCATCAAAGCCTTATTCCTGAATCCTTCCACTGACGTGAGAATATAATACTCCGGTGTGGCAACAACAACTGACCACCTGGTATTAACAATGTTAACCGGAGCAAAAGCAGCGTATTTAAGAACTTCTTTATATTCGTCCTTAACTATATTATACCTGTACGAGGTAATTCCCTTCTCTCCAGCCATCATTCTTTTTGCCATGGCTAATACATCGGGGAAATCTTTTGAAGTTTCAAAAACTGACATACCCTTATGCCCCGGCACCGGACAGGAGAGTTCAATCCCCTCTCCGCTTATTACCCAGGCGTAACCTGAATTTCCTATACGGATGTTTTCAATGTACTTTTTGGAGATATAGTCAAAATTTATAAGGATACCAATGCTGCCTTTGAATTCCCCTTTATAAAAAACAGGATAATGAAAGCCGATAGATCTGAAACCCTGCACGGCAGTAAAAACATCACTAATGGATGGTTTCTGATTATCAATAAGATGTTTAATATGTTTCTGCGATGAAATATCTTCCCCAAGTAAAGATTTACTTTCAGGATTCAGCCAGAGTATACGACCCCGTTCATCAACCCTCCCGACTGAACTTAATAAACCGCTACGCTTCTCCAGAAGACCGGAGAGTATTTTCTTTCCCTTTTCATTCATCAAAGCTACATCTTCAAATTTAGAAATAAAATTGAGATCACTGTTAAGACCGTTAAACAGCTCTTCTATACCTGAAACAGCCTGTTCTGCAAGAAGCATCTGCTGCTTATTAAATTCAATTAATGCAAGATTTTTTACATCGTTATAGGAATAATAAAAGAGGAGTCCGATAGACACAACAATCAGACTTAGAAAAATCAGCCATTTTATGTAAATAGAATTGATTATTTTCATATTATTTAATTTTTTAAATTCTTTCTTTCCTGAGATTTATTACAGATACTTCCTATCTATCAATTAAATATATAAAAGACGAATTTGCGATAAAAAAATATTTTAAAATAAAAATTAAAATTCATATGAAATAGATCAGCAGGGTAATAGGGGAGCATTTAAGAATTCACCAATTTAAGGCTTTAATAAAAAAGCTGCGCTCACCACACCTGAATGAACGCAGCTTAAAAATCTTATTTAAATAAATTCTGAACAAAGGGCAGCATTGTAATATCATTTACTATTACAAACACTCCTAAAACTATTAGGAAGACCACACCAAAAGTCTGAATTTTCATCATAATCTTTTCATTAAGAGGCTTCCCTCTTATCAATTCAATTGTATAAAATAACAGATGACTCCCATCAACCGCGGGAATAGGAAGAAGATTCATAAACATAAGGATAATTGAAATCTTAGCCATTAAGAGAATAAAATCAGAAATACCTCTGTAATAGAGAACATCTCCGGCAATTTTAGCAATCCTTATGGGACCTGAAAGATTTTCTCTTACATCCATTTTGCCGCTGAAGAGCATTCCAAAACCTTTTATGTTCATCACAACAAAATCCCACGGTTCTATTAATGACTGAACAAATCCATCGACAGGACCGTACTGAACGTGAACCATTTCAAACTCAATCCCCATCTGTTCAATACCGATCATATAGCGGTTTTTAATATCAAGCAGTCCCGCATATCTGGTTTTATCTACATCAATTATTACGTCGCGTTTTAATGATGCAGCTTTAGTTACATCATTAAAAAAATCTGAGTATTCAGTGACAGGTTTCCCGTCAACTCTCACAAGCCCCTGTGACAGAGTTTTTTTAAACTCTTCGTTAGCAACAAAGCTCTCCTGTGTCTGTTTTTTTCCTGAAGAAGTAATAACAAAAACATCGGTCTTTACAGGTTTCAGAACAGCTGTCTTCTCTTCACCTTTTGTTATATAAACAAGAGAGACATCTTTACCTTCACCTTTCTGAAGCATTGCCGAGAGGTCCGAAGGAGTAAAAACCTGTTCCCCGTTAATTTTTATGATAGTGTCCTTTCCAGACAAACCTCCGAACTCAGCAGAGCCCCCTTTAATAACACGGGCAAGTGTTATCCCCTTTGTATAAGGCATCACACCAAGAGTATATCGACCCTCACCTGCTCCGGCTGACGGCTGAACATTAAAAGTTTTAACTTCGCCATCACGCGTAACTTTAACTTCAAGTTCACGACCATCAGATAAAAAAACCTCACTCTGAATATCCGAGAAAGCTTTAATTTCTTTTCCGCTTATTGAAGTGATGATATCACCTGTGCGCAGACCGGACTGATAAGCAGGAGATATATACTCCCCGGCAGTCATTTCCGCCGGTATAAGAATTTTATTGGTCTCCTTAGCATAACCGGTTAAGTTCATAATATAAAAAAGAATAATACCGAAAATCAGATTAAAAATCGGACCCATCGCAACAGTTACAATTCTTTTAAGGGGATGAGCCGAAAGAAATTCAAAACCCTCACCTGTTTTTTCCTCTCCGGGATCTTCACCATAAAACTGGCAGTAACCGCCGAAGGGGATCAGAGTTATCTGATATGTTGTATCACCGTATTTCTTCTTCCAGAAACCTTTTCCATATCCCATGGAAAAAACTTTAGCTTTAATACCCACCATTTTCCCGCCGAGCAGATGGCCCAGTTCATGTACAAAAATACATAAACCCAGAAGAACAACCGCTCCGAAAATATATGTCAACGTCATCATAAATGCTTCTCCTTAATAATTCTTAATGCAATACTTCCAGCTTCTCTGTCTGATTCAAAAATATCTTTAATGTCAGGTCTGCTTATTACACCAATAGATTCAATTGTTTTTTCCACAATTTCTACTATATCGGTAAACCGGATTTTCTTATCCAGAAATGCGTAAACTGCAGCTTCATTCGCCGCATTCAGCACGGCAGGAACATTCCCGCCGGTTCTTCCCGCGTGATAACAAAGCTCAAGAGCCGGGAATCTTTTACTATCGTATCTCCGGAAATTAAGACTACCCACATCTGCCAGATCAAGCCTGCCGAATGGATTTTTCAGCTTTTCCGGATAAGTAAGAGCGTTAACAATAGGGAAGACCATATCAGTTACACCCATATGAGCATAAAGAGCTCCGTCAACTGTCTCAACCATTGAATGAATAACACTCTCCGGGTGAATAATTACATCTATCTTATCATAACTGAAATTAAACAGATGATGCGCCTCTATAACCTCAAGTCCCTTATTCATGAGAGTCGCCGAATCTATGGTGATTTTACTCCCCATACTCCAGGTAGGATGCTTTAAAGCAATTTCCGGAGTCACATCCTTCAAACTCTCACCGGGGTAATCCCTGAGGCTCCCCCCCGATGCTGTAAGTATAACCCTCTCTACTTCATCTGAATTCAAATTCGACAAAAGAGAAAAAACAGCGCTATGCTCACTATCAACAGGGATAAGTTCTACCCCTTTCTTTGCCGCAAGATCGATAAAGATTTTGCCCGCCATCACCAGTGTCTCCTTATTGGCAAGAGCAAGACGCCGACAGCCGTCAAGAGCCGCAATAGAAGGTTTTAATCCCGCAGCTCCAACTATTGAAGAGACTACAATATCTGTTTTTCTTGACGCAAGTTCAAGAATACCCTCTTCCCCGAAAAGGAATTCCACTTCTCTGTTCTGTTTTATCAGATTTCTAACAAGATCAGAAGAAGCAGTAGTTTTATCTCCTATTGCAACAACTGAAGGTCTAAATTCACATATCTGATCAGACAGTATTTCTATATTTCTGTTACATGCAAGACCGTAAATTCTGAATTTATCGGGGAGAGTTTTTACTACACGAAGGGCTGACAACCCGATAGATCCAGTTGAGCCCAGAATAGAGATTAAACGCATTTTAATAAACCATTATATCAGGGTATACCCTTTAATACGAGGTAGTAATAGAAAAACGGAAGTGAAAACATCGTAGCATCGAAAACGTCCCACATGCCGCCATGTCCCGGGATAATTGAACCGGAATCCTTAAATCCGCCGTCTCTTTTAGCCGCAGATTCTACTAAATCTCCAATATTAGCAAGAACACTTAAAACCATACCGAGTATGACGCATTCAATCATAGTAAAAAGCTCTCTTGAAAAAAACGAAACACAAATCTGATTCGCAAGTATAAATGCGATAATACTGAATAGAAGCCCTGAAAAGTAACCCTCCCAGGATTTATTAGGGGAAGCTTCAATTCCGGCTTTATGCTTTCCGAAAAGTACACCGCCGAAATATGCTCCGGTATCATTAAGCATTACCACAACAATAAGAATCACGATATAATAAATACCGTCTTTAAGTGACTTAAGTAATATTATGTGAGAGATTGAAAGCACAAGATACATAACTCCGAAAACTGTTACCGCGAGTGAATAACTCCCCCCTTTAAGAGGTCTGGTAAATAGCTGCTGCGCCAGAATAACCGCAACAAAAACTATCATAAATGCCATTATTACTCTGCCGTCAAAATCTCCTGACAATCTTGAAAACCCCAGAGGTTTCCCGAAAGCATAAAGAAACATAACAATATTGAGAATAAAACCGAAAAACATCCCGGTTTTAACAAAAGCTCTCCCTTCGGCTCCTTTATCCGTAATCATATAAAATTCATAAAGTGAGAATAACGAAATTATAACCGAAGCTAATAGTATGGGGAAAGATAAAAAATCATTTGTAGTCAAAGCATAAGCAAGTATTGGAAGTGTTACCAGGGCACTTAAAATTCTTATAAAAGTCTCTCTGTTTAATCCGCTCATATTCCCCCATATCTCCTTTCTCTTTTCTGATATTCCGCTACTGCACTATAAAGATCTTCAGGCTTAAACTCCGGCCAGAGGACATCGGTAAAAACAAGCTCAGCATAAGCAAGCTGCCAGAGCAGAAAATTGCTTATACGGTATTCACCGCTGGTTCTTATAACCATATCAAGCTGAGGCATTCCTGACGTAAAAAGATGTTTTTCAAGTTTTTTTTCTGTAATTTTTTCACCCTGACCGGCTTCAGCTGACCATTCATTTACGGCCTTAACAATCTCTTGCCTTCCGCCGTAATTAACACAGAAATTCAGGATTAATCCTTTGTTCTTTGAAGTCTCTTCAACTGCTCTTCTTATTGTATTTCTTGTAGATGGAGGGAGTTTTGAAAGTGAACCAGAATGCATGATCCGAATTTTTTTCTCTTTGATAGAGTCGAGTTTTGTTGAAAAGAAATATTCCAGAAGATCCCATAATCCCCGGATTTCGCTCACTGGTCTTATCCAGTTCTCAACTGAAAATGCGTAAAGAGAAACAGCTTTTATTCCAAGCTCAATGGCACAATCCATAAGAGG
>JBBRFT010000178.1:0-7552 GCA_038241375.1 Spirochaetota bacterium | reverse complement strand
ATTGCAGCACAGATGATTTCAGCCGGCAAAATCATGGATCTTGCTCTCCCGGGGCATTATAAACTTTTCGTAACTCTCTGTGCCGTAATATTTATTACTTATACAGCACTTGGAGGACAAAATTCGGTGATAAAAACAGATCTCTTTCAGTCATTTCTGATTTTTACCGGAATCGCAGCTGCAGTAATATCGGCCTACATTAAGTTCGGCCCTCTGACCGCCTCTCAGCTCCCTTCGGGGCATCTTGATTTTCCTGTTAATCAGCAGCTGGGGTACACCGAAATTTTAATATTTTTCATGTTTGTAGGTACATCGTTTCTTGCTGGACCGGATATGTATTCAAGAATTCTATCCTCTAAGGATAAAAAAACAGCACAAAAATCGGTTTATACCGCCGCTTTACTAATATCTTTTTTTGCAGTTCTTATCGTTGCCGCCGGATTATATGCCCGAATGATTGCGCCGGGGATTGAAGCCGAATCTTCTTTCCAGTATCTTATTGTAAATACCATCCCCTCCGGATTACAGGGAGTTGTTTTTGCCGCACTGCTTGCTGCATTTTTATCATCAGCAGATACCTGTTTACTTACTTCAGGAATAATTTTAACTAACGATATTATCAATCCGCTTCTCTTTAAAAACAAACTTAATGATAAAGTTAAAATGGCTCTTACAAAAACGATGATTATAATACTCGGAGCTGGTTCTCTGATTATAGCACTTTATGTTAATCAGATAATAAAGTCGCTGCTGCTGGCACTGACGGTTTATACTTCAGGAATTGTTCTCCCTGTATTACTCGGTTTTTACAGAGAAAAACTCAGACTTAATTATTACGGGGCTACCGCTGGAATAATTTCAGGAGGAATGGCATCGATCATTATGAAGTATCTTACCTATGATCAATTCCTGATATTTATATTTCCCGCCGTATTTGTCATAATTATCATAACCAGCAGAATTACTTCTGATTAATTTTATTATAAAAAAGCAACTATCCCCTTTGCCGGGGGCGAAGGGGATAACAGAAATAATTACTTCTTTTTATTCATATTTATTATACTTATGATTTCAGCTTCTGTAAGTCCGGCTCTCTTAGCCATTCTTTCAACATTATACTTCCATTCCTTATTCGAATAGTTTTCCGGCAGCTTTAAAGAATGACATTTCGTACATTTCTGCTGGAGAACATTCTGATCAGCAGATAAGATGCTTAAATTTGCCGAGAAAGCTGAAACCAGCAAAACGAGAAAAAAGACAATAAGCAGATGTAGATTTTTCATTAATATATTTCTCCTGATTTTTTATAGAACTAATGTATCATGTTCTTTAAAAAAAACCAGTAATTATTCCTTAACTTTATTATAATTAAAAAGCACCAAGCTGGCATTTGTTTATTTTAATCCCTAATTTTTCGCAAGCTGCGGTTACTTCTAATTTTTTAATTTTTAATTCTACGGCTATATTCCATGCGGCAGCACAAGGGAGCTTTTCATCTTCAATGTTGCTGTAAATCATATCCTCCAGTTCCTCAGAAACCGACTCACATACCGGAATATTTTTGCCTTCAGGATATCCAAACAGACCAAGCTGACAGAATGTAAGCTTTATTTTATTCTGAGTTAGTGCAAAACCTGCTATATCGGGAAAAAATGTATATTCCTTGATTACTTCAAAAACTCTGGCGCAGGATATCCTGTCATCGGCAGATTCGTTTTTTAAAATCTCAACAATGTCCAGCTTATCACTTGTGTTGTTCATAACCATTATCTCCTAATTTAAACTAATTATTCCGGCATCAGCCCAGAGTTTTTCCAGCTGATAATACGACCTCATCTCTTCTGTGAAAATATGAACAATCAACTCTCCGAAGTCGAGTATAACCCACTCTGAATCAGAGTCATGGCTGCCATGCTCTTTTATTCCTTTACTGAAAAGAAATTCTGAAATATCCCGGGAAAGAGCACGGCAATGCGTCTGTGAATTGCCTGTTGTAATTATAAAATAACTAAGATAAGAGTTAACTTTTCTTAAATCCATAAAAACAGGTTCTATAGCTTTTTTCCCGTCAAGATACAGAAGACAATCCCGCCAGAGATCATTTATACTTTCATCCGGTTTAATTTTAATCTTCCCTTTCACTTCGCCATATCCTCGCCGACTATTATCATAATGTTGTTCAACTGGGTAGTATCGGTAACAAAATGAATTTTACCAATTCCTGTTATTTCAGCTATTTTATTCACGGATTTTATATCGGACTTTCTGCATATTATTATGGAGTCATAAATAGGCGGATAATTAGATGTGCCGAATTCAACTACATTCATTCCATCCCGGATAAGATCATTCCTTAGTTTTCTTGCCAGTCCCGGGATGCTTGTCCCGTTTAAAATTTTGATTTTAGCCGTGGGTTCCGATTCAGTTTCTACTACAAGATTGGTAAGAAACTCCTGCTGATAAGTTTTATAACTTAATTCATCAACAATATAATATCCGTTATTGAATCCTCCTGGAAGAAGAGTCGAGTCAACATTCCCTTTTTTAAATATTATCTCAGCTATTGAATACAGTTCCTGATTCAGCAGATTAGTTTTTATATTTTTAAACATTTCACTGATAAATTCAATATTGAATAACTTCTTTCTGTTTTCTTTGTCATTATAAAGAGTGAGGAGCAGATCGAGAATTCTGTCGTACTTCATGTAAATTGAATTCTTTTCAGAACTGTTAATATAATCGACAGTTTTTTCTCCATCAAGATAATTCAACCCGAAACTGTTTTTATCCGAAAAACCTGACTGATCCATGGAAAAAACATCTATACCTTCAATCAGATTTACAGATCTTACCACATCGGGAGAATATACTTTAATATAAAAGGGAACGTTCATCTGAATATCTTTTTTCAGAGTATATTTAATCCTGTCAAAATAATAGAGGTCAATCTCTGATATTTTTTTAATTTTTGTACCGTCATCATTCATCATAATACGGTAATCAGGCGGGATAAAGGTAATTCCTATATTATTATTAACTGGATTTATTGTAACAAGGGCATAAAAGGAGAATGTATTTTCATTGTAAACATTCCTCCCCGCCACAAGAACATTTATCATATCATCCATGCTTATAATTTCATCTATTACATTTCTATTATATTTTTTATAAAAATTAATTGTCAGGAAAATAATAAAAATAGCCGCAACTGCAAAAATCAATTTTACATATTTATTATTCAATTTTATACAACCCCTTAATTCTGATAAATTCAATAACATTATCAGTTGTTAAATATCTTACAGGTAAATCTCTATTCACTCTTTCTCTAATCATGGATGAACTGATCTCTATCAGTGCTCCCCTGTACTGCTCAACCTTTAAAGCGTAAGTTAAAAGATCATTTCTTAACTCTGCATCACCGGGACGCATCATTACTATTATCTTATATCCGGAGAGTATATTTTTGTAATCTTTCCAGGTGTCAAGTTCATTAAATGAGTCAGATCCTATTATAAGAAAAAGCTCATCATCTGGATAAAGATCTTCCAGTTCGCGTAAAGTTGTGATTGTATACGAAGCGGTTTCCCTGTTGATCTCAATTCCGGATGAATAAAATTTTTCCGAACATTCAATGGCAATTTCAACCATTTTCAGTCTGTCCTCCGGTATTATGTTTCCGGCGACATTTTTATGTACAGGTATTTTCGCGGGAATAAAAAGCACCCGGTCGAGATTAAACTGATCAGTTAACAATTCAATATTTATAAGATGACCGTGATGTATAGGATTAAATGTCCCTCCGAAAATCCCGGTTTTTCGCAGGCTATCTGATTTCACCATTACCGTAAACTACATACTTTAATGTTGTAAGACCCTCTATACCCATTACACCTCTTGCGTGAAGCTTCTGTGTAGATATACCGACCTCAGCTCCCAGACCAAACTCCCCTCCGTCATGAAATCTTGTGGAGGCATTAAGGAATACTGCCGAAGAATCGACCTCTTTCATAAATCTCTCTGCATTAAAGTAATCCGATGTAACTATAGCTTCGGTATGACCGGAACTATAGTCTGATATATGTTTTACTGCATCATCAAAAGTCGGTACAATTTTTGCTGAAATAATAAGATCGAGATATTCCGTAGACCAGTCTTCCGGAGAAGCTTTTACTATATCTCTGGGATTCATTTCAACAAGCTTGTCACATCCTCTTATTTCAACATTGCTGCTTAGGAGCACATTGATAAGACTCTCTTTGTATGGATAAGATTCATGTATGAGAAGAGTCTCTAGAGCATTGCATACTCCGGGCCTCTGAACCTTTCCGTTTACCGCTATACTTTCGGCCATATCTTTATCGGCTGACTCATCGATATAAAGATGGCACACTCCCTTTTCATGCCGTATAACAGGAATTGTGGATTCCTGAACAACCATCTTTATCAGACCTTCGCCTCCGCGTGGTATAACTATATCGATCGCATCGTCTCTCTTCAGAAGCAGCGGAACCAGTGATCTGTTCAATCTATCCATGAACGTGACAATATTAGGATCATGATGAAGCTCAGAAATAGCAGATCTTATAATATTGCTGAGGCATATATTTGAGTTTATAGACTCCTCTCCGCCACGGAGAATTGCCACATTCCCTGACTTTATACAAAGAGCTGCAATGTCGATTGTAACATTAGGACGTGATTCATAAATAACCGCAACTACACCGATTGGAACCCTCATCTGTCCGACCCGTATTCCTGAAGGACGGATTTTCATATTATCAATTTTGCCGATGGGATCTTCAAGCATTGCAATCTCCTCAACGGATTGTGCCATGGCTTCTATTCTTTTGTCATCGAGAAGGAGTCTGTCATAAAAAGCACTTGATAGAGCATTCTTTCTGGCATCATCAAGATCCTTTTCATTCTCATGTATTATAATGCTTTTCTGTTCTCTTAATTTAACCGCGATAGAATTAAGAATCATATTTTTCTGAATAGTTGCCATTGTCGAAACGGTCTTTGTCGCATTTTGTGCACCTGCGCAAATACTGTCGATATAAATAATGTTTTCGTTATCAATTGCTTTCATGTTAAAATCCTTGATTATTAATCATTATAGAAAATGCTTAAAAAATCTGAAATATTTTCCCGATTTAATTCAGTTAAATCAGGAAACAGCAGAGAGTTGGTCTGCGATTAGCTGAATCTTTACTTTAATCTTTTTTTAAGATTACTTTTTGATATTATATATTTTATCTCTGCATAATCTTCATACATCGTAAATTTAGAGATCTTGCCATCCATATCGGGCTTGACGGTATCATCGAATCTGTTTTTTGTAAAATAATAAGCATTAAGAATCGCCGCCCGTTTAGCAGACTCCTCCTTCTGAACTCCCGATAGACCCTCTTTGGGAAATCCCGTACATACTATTTCGTACTCTGTATCACTGGTAAATTTTTCGCTGACAAGATTCGGTATAGATTGTACACTTTTAACAGTATCCCCCGAGCAGGCTACAAATATTAACATCAAAATAGCGACGGCAGCAATATTGTATTTTTTCATAATTCATTTCCTCTTTTGATTTTTGATGCTAAACTTTTCTGAATATTTTCTGGACTTACATTATATAATTTCCTGTAAAAGTCCACTAGTTTTTCTTGATCAAAATAATCTTCAGGTATCCAGATGATTACATTTTTTATAATATCAGAATCTTCACCTTTGTATTTTTCGAAGAGGAAATCAAGATCAATAAGCCCTGATTCTCTATACGCATAATATCCGGATAGTCTTTTGTAATCACTGCTGCTGTTAAGAAGTGAATATATGTCAGTAAAACTCTGCGATGGTGAAAAAATAAACGAAAATACATTATATTCACCTTTAAGAGATGAAGTAAGAATATAATTGCCGTAATATTTTCCAGCAGCTGTCCCGATAAAAAAAATAACAAATAATATAACACAGAATTTTTTCAATGTTAATTCCTTAACATATATTTTAATATAAATAAAAACGACATTTAATAGCATTTGTCGTATGGGAATAAAATAGTCCATAATCTTTCATTTCGAAAAAAGATAGAGACTGAAAAATCTAATTCCTGCACTAAATTTAAGATTTCTCAAATACGTTCGGAATGACAGGATCCAATTCAATCGTCAACTGCTATAGTCAAATTCTTCAAAATTTTCAGCAAATAGTTTAACTAATAAATACTGGTTTACTTGACAAAATTCAGTGCAAACTAAAGCATAAATAAAATCAAGTAAAAATATTAGAGGGAATTATGCAGTATGAATCTGTGATCGGACTTGAAGTGCATGTTCAGCTTAATACTGAATCAAAAATTTTCTGCGGATGCTCGACAAAATTCGGCGCAGAACCGAATACCCAGACATGCCCTGTATGCACAGGAATGCCAGGTGTACTCCCCGTTTTGAACGAGGATGTACTGAATAAAGGTATACTCGCAGGTCTTGCTCTTAACTGCGGAATTGCAGAATACAGTAAATTCGACAGAAAAAATTATTTTTATCCCGACCTTCCTAAGGCATATCAGATTTCACAGTACGACAAACCTGTCTGCACTAAAGGATATATAGATATAATGTCTGACGGTAAAGTGAAAAGAATAGGGATAACCCGACTTCACCTTGAGGAGGATGCGGGTAAACTGGTTCACTCCGATGATTTTACGAATAATGTCTCCTTTGTTGATCTAAACCGGACCGGCGTCCCTCTTGCTGAAATAGTTTCAGAACCTGACATGAGAACCGGTGAAGAGGCTTATAATTATCTGACAAAGATCAAATCAATTATTAAATATATAAATGTTTCAGATGCAAATATGGAAGAAGGGAGTCTGAGATGTGATGTTAATATCTCTGTCCGCGAAGTCGGTGCTCCTAAATTCGGAGAAAAAGTTGAAGTTAAAAATCTCAACTCTTTTAAAGCTGTAAAGGCGGCTATCAGTTACGAATACGAAAGACAATTAGCACTTATTGAATCAAGTGAAAAACATCTTATCGTTCAGGAAACCCGTCTTTGGGATGCGGATCGTCAGGAGACCTACAGCATGCGGTCAAAAGAGGATGCACACGATTACAGATATTTCCCCGATCCTGATTTAACCCCCATGGTTATCTCAAGAGAACATGTAGAAAAATTGAGAAGTGAACTTCCGGAACTCCCCGATGAAAAGAAAAACAGATTTGTAAATGAATTCAGTCTGTCCGATTATGATGCGGATGTGTTAACATCTGTAAAACAGCTAGCCGATTATTTTGAAGAAACGGTTCAAAAAGGAGCTAACCCTAAAAAAGCAGCCAACTGGATAACAAGTGAACTTCTCGGACGCATTGAAGATCCGGAAAGAATATTTGATTTCCCGGTCAAACCATCAGGAATAGCCGAACTTCTGAAGTTGGTTGACAACAATACAATCAGCGGTAAAATAGCTAAAACAGTTTTTAGAGATATGATCGAATCGGGAGATGCCCCTCAGAAAATAATAGAAGAGAAAGGGCTTGTTCAGGTAAGC
>JBBRFT010000177.1:0-7589 GCA_038241375.1 Spirochaetota bacterium | reverse complement strand
AGTCTGCCGCAGAGTATTTATGCCAAGGACTGTGAAGGACTGTTTTTATTTGCCAACAGGAATTACTGTATTACGCAAAACAGACTGCTCGAGGAGATAATCGGTAAAAATGATTATGAGCTTCATCCGTTCGGGTTGGCGGAAAAATACCGCATGGACGATATTCATGTTATCGAAGCTGGACGGGCAATTGACATTGAAGAGGAGCATCAGCCTATTGATGGCAAAAAGACTTTGGTTCAGGTGATTAAAACTCCATTTTATAATTCAGAGGGTGAGATTCGCGGGACTCTTGGAATTTTTTGGGATATAACTGAACGTAAGCTGGCAGAGGTAAAACTTGCGTCAGAGAAAGAACGTCTCTCCGTAACTCTCAGAAGCATCGGAGATGGTGTTATTACAACGGATATAAATGGGAATATTGAAATATTAAACAGGGTTGCCGAAGAGCTGACGGGATGGAAACAGAATGACGCGTATGGCAAACAGGTCGCAGATATTTTTAATATTCTAAATGAAATTACGCGTGAACCTCAGGTGAGTCCGGTTCTCAGGGCTCTGCAGACCGGAAGATTTGAGGATAGTACAAATAATAATATTCTTATTTCTAAAGACGGGACTGAAAGAATTATTATGGAAAGCGGTGCTCCCATAAAAGATAAAAACAGTAATACGATCGGGGTTGTTCTGGTTTTTCGCGATATTACCGAGAAGCGGAAGTTTGAAGATTCGGCACGGAATATTCAAAAACTTGAATCTCTTGGTGTTCTTGCCGGAGGGATTGCACACGATTTTAATAATCTGCTGGGCGGAATTTTCGGCAGTATTGATCTTGCAAAATTGAAGAATAAAGACAGGAATCTGAATGCATATTTTGACGGGGCGCTTGGAGCTATTGATAGAGCCCGCGGATTAACTCAGCAGCTGCTGACCTTTTCGAGAGGGGGAACTCCTGTAATGAAAACAGAAAGCCTTTCTCCATTTATTCAGGAAACTGTACAGTTTGCATTGAGCGGTTCAAATGTCTCATGCAGATTTAATATTCCTGATGATATTTTTAATTGTTATTTTGATAAAAATCAGATTGGTCAGGTAATTGATAATCTGATAATTAATGCTTTGCAGTCAATGCCTATGGGCGGGATTATTGATATATCTGCAGAGAATATTTATCTGAATGAGAAGGATCATCTATATCTTCGTCAGGGGGATTATGTGGTTATTTATATTAAGGATAAAGGGATAGGTATTCCCAAGGATATTATGCCGTTTATCTTTGATCCGTTTTTTTCTACTAAGTCTAAAGGTCACGGGTTGGGACTTGCTACAAGTTATTCGATTATAAATCGTCACGGAGGAGCTCTTGATGTGGAGTCGGTTCCGGGTGAGGGTAGTTTGTTCAGTGTTTTTCTACCTGTTTCGTCGAAATATGCTGAAAGTTCTCCGGAAAAGAATTTCATCTGTCATAATGGCTGCGGCAGGATTCTTGTCATGGATGACGAAGATATTATACTTAGTATTCTCAGTGATATGCTATCCGAGTTCGGTTATTCTGTAGTAACCATGAAAGACGGCTTCGAAGTATTGAGTTTTTTTGCAGGTGAAAATAATCTTAATAATGATATTTGTGCTATGATATTTGATCTTACGGTTCCCGGCGGGATGGGTGGAATCGAAACCGCCGCAGAAATGAAAAAACTGAATCCGTTAATTCCTGTTTTTGTCTCAAGCGGATATTCCGAGGATCCTGCAATGGCTAACCCCCGGGATTACGGATTTACAGACAGTATACGGAAACCATTTCAGATAAGTGAACTTGCTGAAATGCTGGAGAAACATATTGGAAAGAACTGAATTTTTCAGTAATAATTTCTGAGTAAAAATTTAGCGTAAAAAAGTTCTATATATCCCCGCCACCGCAGGGGGCGGGGATATATAGAACTTTTTTCAACTGTAACTAGTTAGGGAATAAATACCGGGTTTCATTAAGAAAATAGAGGAACATCAAAATGAGCGATAACAGCGAATTCAAATCGAATAGCAGATGTGGAGAGATAATGTCATCTCTGCCTGAAGATAAAAGAAAATTTATTGAGAAACATTCTATGATACTTACAGAGAATATGCTCTGGATAACAGAGAAGGAGAATGCTTTTCCGCGTAAAATATGCAGACATGGATTTATGGAAAAGAGTGATATCATCGGTCTTCTATTCCGGTATAATGAGGTCTGTTTTGCGAAGGTTAATTATTTCCGTTCACATGTATCATTTTTTGAGCCGTATAAATATCATTATAAAAACGGGTTTGTTGGCACGGAATTGTGGGATGCTGAGTTTTTAAAACATAAATGCTCGGGATATATCTTCGATATTCGGTATCTGAACAGCATAAAAGAGATAGAAAAATTCCGTGAACTATGTATTTTTCTCGAGGAGTACGATCAGTGCGTATCACATGAGGAGTGACCAGCAGGTAATTATAGCTTTAATTGCCGGACAGTCGTATATGAGATAAGCAGGATGATAATCTGTTTTAAAATATATGTTCAGAATTAAATTCTGCCAATCCTTAAATCTTTAGAATCCTGTCCTACTTAACTGCATAAATAACCATCGAGCTGGTCATGGCAAAGTGTCCCAAATGAATTTTACTCTTCATATGGTAAGACGAGATTCTTAACCATGCGGCATAATCTGAGAATTTTTTGAAACTCCCCCGTGACTTCAGAAGTTTAGACAAAAGTCCGAACTCAACCGGGTAGTAAATTTTTATTTTTCTGAAACCCGCAGCTTTAAGCAGCATTGTAAGATTCTCAGCAGTGAAGTATGAGAGATGTCCCGGCATGTAATATTCGTAATTTCCGCCGAGATCCTTCGCCTGTTTGCCGTTCATATTCGCAGTCTGAATAACAAGAACTCCATCAGGTTGTAGAAGTTTAAAACATTCATTTACCGCAAAAACAGGATCAGCAAGATGTTCGATCAGTTCAATCATCGTAATCGCAGAGAAATAATTATATTTAAACTTGTGATTATTAAGTGTACCGTGATGAATATTTATTCCGAATATCTCATTAGAGTGTGAATGTGCATAGTCCGACAGTTCAATCCCGTATGGAGTGAAATATTTTGAAGCGCATTCGAGGAATCCTCCGAATGAACATCCTATATCGAGGAAATTACCGTTCTTGACATATTTATGAATAACATCAATTCGTCTGTTCCATACATACTGCGAGTATTTTTTAATTTCACGTTCGTCAATGTAAGAGTAGTCTGCTCTCCCTTTGAAATATTCCTCCGAGTAGAATTTTTCAATTACATCATCAGTGAAGAGTGGATTCATAAAAATAAAACCGCAGTCATTGCAGCAATCCACATGAAACTTCAGTTCGTACCTGTCTATATGATATTTATTGTTTATTGCAATGCTTCCGCAGAGCGGGCAGTGCTGTATATGTTCATTAAACATTCAGATTATATCTTCTTTCATAAAGTCGAGTCCGCCATGTTTTTCTTTATTTTCAATGATTGTTTTCCATCCGGCAACGCGTTCCTTTCCGTAAGCCTCTTCCCATGCTTTAACTATGCGGTCAACGGGGATATCGGAAAACTCGCCATGATAAGCGATGTATTCCATATATCTCGCTTTGTCGGAGTTGTATTCCTGAAAAATCGAATCATTTAAACCATCGAACTCAAGAGGTGGAACTTTGTGTAATGCGCATAATTCCGAATTAAATGCAGGTGTCGCCTTAACCCATCTCCCCTCCAGCCATAATTCACTATAACCATGATACGCAACAATATCCGATCCGAGATACTCAAGGAGCTGTTTTGTTGAGAGATGATTCTTTACAGTGGCAAAACCTATACGCGATGGAATACCGGCAGCTCTGGCTACGGCACATAAAAGACCGGCTTTGGTGATGCAGAAACCCTCTCCCGCTTTAATTACGTTGCTGGCCATATAATGCTCAGGTTTGTAAAATGGGAGGTACGGATTGTATCTTATATCATCCCGTACACGGAGGTAAAGCCGGATAGCTTTTTGAGTGTAAGTTATGTTATCTATTCCGATTATATCTCTCATGTAATTTATAACTTCATCGCTATCACTATCGATGATATCTGTAGGAGTTAGGAATTTTTCTAAATCGATCATATTGTATCCTTTTTTCTGATTATTGTTGTACTGAGTCATTAAGTCAAGAAAATATCATTTTGTATGAATATGAATTTTGTGGTAGCGAATTATTTTTTCGCATGCGTATGCTTTGCATATGCCGGGAATGGGGGATTACGGGGGCAGCGCCCCCGTAATCCCCCATTCCCGGCACAGCGCGAAGCGCTGTGCCCTCAAAAATAAATTACTAATGAATTTTGATTTACATATTAAGTCAGGTTGTAAAATGTGAAAAAGTAATAATTCATATATCATAGGATAATCAATAATGAAAATAATATCATGGAATGTAAATGGAATACGCTCGGTACTCACTAAGGGATTTGAAGATTTTGTGAGCAGAGAGAATCCGGATATCATCTGCCTGCAGGAGACCAGAGCCGATGAATCGCAGGTGAAATCTCAATTTGAAAGCTATCCCTATAAATACTGGAATTCCGCAGAAAAAAAAGGATATTCCGGAACCGCAGTATTTTCTATCCACGAACCTCTATCTGTTACCCGTGAACTTGGCATGCCTGAACATGATGGAGAGGGGCGTGTACTGACTCTTGAATTTAAAAAATTCTGGATTGTAAACGTCTATGTTCCGAACTCAAAGCGCGGACTGGAGCGTCTCGATTATCGCCAGAAAAGCTGGGATGTGGATTTTCTTAAATATCTGAAAAATCTTGAGAAGAAGAAACCTGTAGTGGTCTGCGGTGACTTCAATGTGGCGCATAAAGAGATAGATCTTACTAATCCTAAAACCAATGTAAAAAATGCCGGATTCACACCGGAAGAGCGTGAAGGCTTTGAGAACTTTATCGGTGCAGAATTTATCGACACGTTCCGCGAGTTTACGACAGATGGCGGTCACTATACATGGTGGAGCAATATGGCTAATTCCAGAGAACGGAATGTGGGGTGGCGTATCGATTATTTTCTCGTATCAAAGAAGATTCTGCCTGATGTGAAAAAGTCTTATATTCTCCATTCAGTTATGGGGTCAGACCATGCACCGATAGTTATTGAAGCTGATTTGTTATAAAGGGAGTTTCGATAACTCAATCTTTATAGGGGCTGGTGAACGGAACCGAACCATCGTCCCTTAATAAGGCACGAAAAGTTTCCTGCGGTCCCGAAAATGGTTTTTTTGGCCGTCCTCTATAATAAATGATCTGGAAAAACTGGGGATATTTAAAAATGAAAAAATATAAACATATAATATTTGATCTTGATGGGACACTAACCGATCCGGGGCTTGGAATTACTAATTCGATAATGTATGCTCTTAAAAAGTACGGTATAGAGGCGGAACGTTCAGAGTTATATAAATTTATCGGCCCACCTCTGCGTGAATCTTTTAATTTATATTACGGATTCGATAAAGAACAATCAGAACAGGCGGTGGTGTACTATAGGGAGTATTTCTCGGAAAAAGGGATGTACGAGAACGAGATTTATCCCGGGATAAGCGATCTCCTGGCAGAGCTGAGCCTTCAGAACCGGAAACTCTATGTCGCCACGTCAAAACCGCAGGAGTATTCGATATTAATTCTTGAACATTTCGGATTATTGAAATATTTTAAAATCGTCTCGGGAAGCAACATGGATGGAACCATGAGCGCAAAGAGTGACCTCATAGAAAGAATTATACCTCGTATCAATAGTGGTGAACTTATCGAAACGATCATGATCGGCGACCGGAGATACGATATCGAAGGGGCAAAACATCACAGTATCGATTCAGCCGCAGTTTTATACGGCTATGGCGACAGGTCAGAGCTTGAAGATGCTAAACCGACTTATTTGATAGAGAGTACCGCAATGCTGGCATCACTTCTTCTCGGGTAAAATATTTACATTATTACTGAATAATTTTTAAAAATTTACAATCTTCCATCGTATACATAATAAAGGGAGATTTTGTAATGTCAGAAATAATTTCAGCTGAAAATATAGTTAACAGGATTTATCTTTTCCGTGGAGTAAAAGTTATGCTCGATCGCGATCTTGCTGAACTTTACGGAGTAGAAACTCGACGCCTTAATGAGCAGGTGAAGAGAAATCTAAGCCGGTTTCCTCTGGATTTCATGTTCCAATTAGATAAAGATGAATTAGCCATCTTGATATCGCAAAATGCGACTTCAAGTTGGGGTGGTACCAGAAAGCCCCCGTACGCATTCACCGAATACGGTATTTTAATGCTTTCAAGTATTCCTTTTTTAACATGCTCTGACCCCTTTGATAGCTAGATTTAAACACTTTTTCTGTATTTAAAGACATACTTACTATTTTTTACTTTACTAATGAGACATAATCCGGTATTAAACTTCAGTGTCAGAGCCCTTTGAATTGAATGAATTTGAGGCTCTGACCCTCAAATCAGATTTTTACAGCTCTAATCAGGGTCAGAGCCCCGGAAGAGCCCCGGAATAAAAAAAATTATGTCTCATTAAAAAAAGTTCTTATGTAATTTTCGATTTTACCGAACATGAAGATAGACAGGTATACTCAGAGAGGTTGGCAATGTTTGAAACAAGCGGTATGATGGGAACAAATTACTTACTGGAGCGGTCTCTCGATACGGAATCGCTTAGAAAAAAAGTAATTTCTGATAATATTGCAAATGTGGATGTTCCTAATTTCAAGAGAAGGGAAGTGAATTTCGAGAGTGAACTTAACAGAGTATTGAAAAACAATGCTGATAATTCTCAAAAACTCCCTACGATAATGACTGATGAAAGACACATCCCTTTTTTCCTTGAGCGGGATATCCGTGGTGTAGAGCCGAGAGTGAATCTTGACTACAACTCTTCAATGAGAAATGACGGAAACAATGTTGATATTGAGAAAGAGATGGTTGATTCATCTAAAAATTTGATGAGGTATAATGCTCTGGTAAGCGGACTGAATCATAATTACAAAATGATTAAAATGGCAATTAAGGCCAGTTAATTAGTGTATAAGAGGAATTGATATGGGAATGTTTGATAGTTTTAATATTGCATCCACCGGTCTTACTGCACAGAGACTTAGAATGGATGTTATAAGTGATAATATAGCTAACGCGTCAACAACGCGCACAACTGAGGGTGACGGTCCTTATGCGAGGAAAAGAGCGATTTTTGCTCCTATTAATATACGTCCCGATTATAAGTCCCCTATGGTTCCTGATGCAATAGAGCATGGTCTTGGTCAAGGTGTGAGAATTGTAAAAATAGAGAAGGATGACGCACCGTTCAGACTTGTTTTTGATCCATCTCATCCTGATGCAATATTAACCGGGCCTGAGAAAGGTTATGTACGGATGCCGAATGTCAATATCGTAACAGAGATGACTGATCTTATCTCTGCAACAAGATCTTACGAAGCAAATGTAATGATTGTAAATAACGCAAAATCGATGTTCGCAAAGG
>JBBRFT010000176.1:0-7619 GCA_038241375.1 Spirochaetota bacterium | reverse complement strand
CCTCTGAAATTTTCCCTCTGGTTAATTATGCTCATAGTGATGTTTGTGCTCATTGTCAAAAAAAAGATTAATAGAAAAGTACGAATCACATTTTACGGAATATCTGTTATTCTATTTGGTATTATTCTCGGCGCCGATCCAAGTCCGATGGGTACAGTAAAGGATGCGATTGTTCTTTATGGTACAAAGGGTGTAATTTTCCCTCCGCGTATGATTGCTTTTTCTCTCTTTATGATTATGGTTATATTAGCGAATAAATTTATATGTTCATGGGGATGTCAGTTTGGAACGCTTCAAGATTTTCTATTCAGGCTTAACAGGAAAAATAAAGACACTTCATCAATAATCAGGCAGTATAAAGTACCATTCATTATTTCAAACAGTATAAGGATCATGTTCTTCACAGTTTTTACTGCAGCGGCTTTTATATGGAACACGGATCTTGTGGAAAAAATTGACCCTTTTAAAATATTCAAACCTTTTTCATCAAGTGTTGCGGGTATTGTTTTCATCACCCTTATACTTATAATGTCTCTTTTCATATACAGACCCTGGTGTCATTTTTTCTGCCCCTTCGGCCTTGCAGGATGGCTTGGTGAAAAAATAAGCATCTTTAAAATAAAGGTAAATTATGATACATGCATCAGTTGTAACGCATGTTCCAAAGCCTGCCCGTCCACTGTAATGGGGATAATTCTTAAAAGAGATAAAATCATCCCCGACTGCTATTCATGCAGCAGCTGTATTAATGTCTGTCCAACCGGTTCTATCAGTTTCAGCTCAGGGAGACGGGTCAAGCCTCCAGCTGATAAGTTTAATATAAAACCTGTGCTGCTTATACGGAGCTTGTCGAAGCATCAGTAGCTAGATCCCGTATCAAACTTGACAAAATGCCCACTACAAGTCTCAGTTAAATAAATTTGATCTGATTCATTTTAGAAACAAAAAATACTATTTATATACAGATTCTGAACTAAGTTGATCATCTTCAAAAATCTAAAACATATATCTTTTCTTATGAAAAGAATCAAGGACCAGTCTCAATCTGGTATAATTTAAACCGGTAAAGGTAATTTATGACACTGTCACTTCTCGCGATTGGTTTTGCCCTCGTCCTTCTTGTCTGGAGCGCTGACCGTTTTGTCGAAGGCTCTGCATCTACAGCACGACACTTTAATGTACCCCCTCTTCTTATAGGTATGGTCATTGTCGGATTTGGAACATCGGCACCTGAGATGATGGTCTCGGCACTTGCGTCACTGCAGGGAAACCCCGGGATAGCCCTTGGGAATGCCTATGGCTCAAATATAACGAATATAGCATTAGTCCTCGGTTTAGCCGCTCTTATCAGCCCTATTGCGGTACATTCAAAGATATTGCGTAAAGAGCTGCCGATTCTGACTGGTGTAACCGCAATAGCTGCGTACCAGCTTAAGGATGGAGATATTTCAAGAGTAGAAGCACTGGTGCTACTCGGCGTATTCGCTCTACTTATGACCTGGACTATCAGGTCTGGCTTAAAGAATAAACCTGATGCCTTAGATATTGAAATGAAGCAGAAACTCGAAGCCGATATTATGCCCATCGGCCGGGCAGTTGCCTGGCTTTTCATTGGACTTATTCTGTTGGTTATTAGTTCGCGGATACTTGTCTGGGGTGCCGTTAATATAGCTCACAGTTTCGGAGTGAGTGATCTCATAATAGGGCTTACTGTTATCGCAGTAGGAACTTCTCTGCCGGAACTCGCTTCATCTGTAATAGCTGCTCTTAAGGGTCAGCATGACATTGCTCTTGGAAACGTCATCGGTTCAAATCTTTTCAATACACTGGCTGTTGTTGGTATAGCAGGGACAATTCACCCGTTAAAGGTTGGTCCCGAAGTTTTTTCCAGGGATATAATGGTTATGTCGATATTAACAATATCACTCTTCATTTTCGGCTACGGGTTCAAGAGGCAAGGCCGCATCAACCGTTTTGAAGGACTAATATTCATAGGATGCTACATCGGCTACACAACCTATCTTGTATTTACGGTCTTCTAAGTTTAAATATACACTCACAAAGAAACGGTTATTGAGATCGTAGGAACTTGCGCTAAACCTGCGAGAGTTTGCCGTTCTTATTATATTCTTTACTTCTAATAAAATTTCCTTGCCCGAAATTATACATATTATATCATTAATTATTGATATTAAACTTTTGAGGAAAATAAATGTTCGATAAAAAAAATATTCAAATTGTAAGCAAAGAACTCAGCATACGTGAAGATCAGGTTAAGGCTGTTGCACAGCTCCTTTCCGAAGATTCTACCATCCCTTTTATTGCACGATACCGAAAGGAAGTAACAGGTGGTCTTGACGAAGTTCAGATCGCAGATATAAGAGACCGCCTGGAGCAGCTTGAAGAGCTCGATAAAAGACGTGAAGCCATCCTTAAATCGATGAAAGAGCTGGAGAAACTTACACCTGAACTTGAGAAAGCGATCAATGCCGCTGAGACTCTTGCTAAACTTGAAGATATCTACCTCCCATACAAACCGAAAAGAAAAACACGGGGAAGTATCGCTAAAGAAAAGGGGCTGGAACCTCTTGCTGAACTAATATTTTCACAGAAAAAATTCGATATTGAAAAAACTGCATCTGAATATATAAATGCTGAACTTGGTCTCAACAGTTCCGAAGATACACTTCAGGGAGCAAGAGATATTATTGCAGAGTGGATTAACGAAAACAGCACTGCACGCGAACAGATGAGAAATCTCTTCACCAAAAAATCGGCCATGTCATCTAAGATGATAAAGGGAAAAGAGAAAGATGGAGAAAAATACCGCGATTATTTCGAATGGTCAGAACCTGTTTTAAATGCACCTTCCCACAGAATACTGGCACTTCTCCGGGGAACCGAAGAGGGATTCCTCTCCATTCATTTTTTACCCGAAGAGGAGGAGGCTATATCTATACTCGAGAGAGAGTTCGTTAAATCTGATAATCCTGCTTCAGAGCAGATAAGCATAGCAGCAAAAGACAGCTACAAGCGACTAATGGGACCCTCAATGGAGACAGAAATCCGCACTGTCCTTAAAAAACGTGCCGACGAAGAGGCAATCAAAGTATTCTCCGATAACATAAGAGAACTCCTTCTGGCGTCTCCCCTGGGACAGAAATCTGTACTTGCACTGGACCCGGGCCTTAGAACCGGCTGTAAACTTGTAGTACTTAGCAGACAGGGAACCCTTCTCCACAACGACGCAATCTATCCTCTGGAACCTCACAATAAAAAAGTAGAGTCGGGAAAAGTTATAATGGATCTTTGTAAAAAGTTCAATGTTGAGGCAATTGCCATCGGAAACGGTACCGGCGGAAGAGAAGCCCTTGCATTTTGTAACGAACTTGGCCTTAGCGGAATTATAATAACAATGGTTAACGAAAGCGGCGCCTCCGTTTACTCAGCTTCAGATACAGCAAGAAAAGAATTCCCGGATCACGATGTGACTGTTAGAGGCGCGGTTTCAATCGGAAGAAGACTTATGGATCCACTTGCGGAACTTGTAAAGATCGACCCCAAGGCAATCGGAGTAGGGCAGTACCAGCATGATGTTGATCAGAAGGATCTGAAGAAGTCTCTCGATGATGTTGTAGCAAGCTGTGTTAACTCTGTAGGTGTTGAGGTAAATACTGCAAGCGGTCATCTTCTACGTTATGTTTCAGGTCTCTCTGCAAAGATGGCAGATTCAATCGTTGAAATCCGGACACAAAAAGGCCCGTTTAAATCGCGTGATGAACTGATGAAAGTTCAGGGTATGGGACCTAAAACTTATGAGCAGGCAGCTGGTTTCCTCCGTATAAGAGACTCGGAAAATCCTCTTGACCGGAGTGCAGTTCACCCCGAGAGCTATAAAATTGTAGAGAAGATAGCATCTGATCTTTTATGTACAGTTGCCGACCTGATGAACAGCAGCGCTTTAAGAGATAAAATCGTTCTAAAAAACTATATAACAGAAAGTGTGGGACTCCCGACCCTTACAGATATTGTAAATGAACTCGCACGCCCGGGAAGAGATCCGCGGAAGGAGTTTGAACTGTTCAGCTTTTCAGAGAAAGTTCATAAAATTTCTGACCTTGAACCTGGAATGAAACTCCCGGGAATAGTTACAAACGTTGCGGCATTCGGCGCATTCGTTGACATTGGAGTACATCAGGATGGTCTTGTTCATATAAGCCATCTCTCAGATGAATATGTTGGAAACCCTGCATCGGTTGTTAAAGTACAGCAGAAAGTTATTGTTACTGTAATGGAAGTAGACGCAGAGAGAAAAAGAATATCTCTATCTATGAAACAGGACCCTTTTAATCCTGATCTGAAAAAAGAGAAAAAACCTGATTACAAAAAAGATGATACAGCGAAAAAAACCTTCCAGGGAACAAAAGCTCCGGAAAAGAAAAAAGTTCCTGAACAGAAACCTCAGCCGGCAAAAATCAGTCCCTTTTCAGGATTAAAAGATATTGTAAAAAACCAAAAATAAAATAGTAATTTTTCAATTCCATCCGCCCTCAATGTCATAAAATTTAGCCCCCTATATCCCCCGGAGGTGGACTTCAAACTCTTGGTGTAAATTATAATTCGATGCAATATAGTCTTTAAGCCCCCCTCCGGGGGGTTTGGGGGGCTGTTGTGAAACTTGAAACTCTTAACTTAATGACTTCCGGGGGTTTGGGGGGCTGTTGCAGAAGTGAACAATTTTACCACTGCTTTTTGAACAGTTATCATCTACCCTACATAATTATCAGTTGACTTATAGACAATATTGTAAATTAATTTACCCATAGACTCTACGAGGAGACTGAAAGATGAGCGAAAATCGTCAATATGCCAGATATGATAAAGAGATGAAAATTGAATATTCTTTCTCTGATAGCAATATTATAAGCAATACAAATGGAAAAGTGTATAATATCAGCCTTGGAGGTATATACATGATTTCAGAACTCCTTGTAGATAAAGACTCATCTCTGGAGATGGTATTTTCATTTGTAAAAGATGATTCGTTAATTGTTCTTAAGACAACAGGAAATGTTTTAAGATCAGGAACTGTAGTTTCAGATTCTGTAATTAATAAAAAATACAAACCTTTACCTGAAGACGGAGCTTTTTTTGCAGTTATAAAATTTGCCGAACCATTTGTTGAACTGTCATTTATGCTTAACTAATCTGAATCAGGAGATTATTCCCAGTCAAAACCATCTTCAAGCAAAAGACTCAAACATGCATCGACTATACATGGTTCGTATTTAATTCCTCTGTTTTTTTGTATCTCATCAATAGCCTCTTCCATACCGGGAGATATTCTGTATGGTCTGTTTGTTATCATCGCTTCAACAACATCGGCAACGCATAAAATTTTTGCTTCAAGCATTATTTCATCACCTTCAAGACCGTAGGGGTAGCCGCATCCGTCTATTCTTTCATGATGCTGAAGAACAATCGAAGCAATAGGCCAGGGGAATTCTATATCTTTTAGGATTTCAAATCCGATGCGCGGGTGAGTCTTGATAACCATGAGGGCTTCTTCCGGAAGTTTACCCGGTTTCGTTAAAAATTCACTAGGAACATAAATCTTGCCGATATCATGGAGTTTTCCGGCAACCATAATCCCCTCAATAACTGTATCATCAAGACCGGATTTTTTTGCAATTGCAGCGGCGAGCTTTGAAACTCTCTGTTGATGACCCGCGGTGTAAGGGTCCCGCATTTCAAGCGCATACATAAGTGAATTTACAGTCTGAAGGAATAATCTTTTTGAAAGTTCCGACTTTTCTTTAAACTGCAGAGTCCGAAGCTGTACTGTCTCTTCAAGCTCACAATTAAGAATTTTCATCCCATCCCGGCTCTCGCGCAGTTCCCTGTTTGTCATATCAAGGTCTCTGTTTTTCTCAATAAGCTCATGCTGAAGAAGATCAACCTCGTTTGAACTCTGCTGATATGACTGCCTGAACAATGCTTCGTCAGTCATATCCCGTATAACAGCAACTGCCTGATAATCTTCATAAGGATGATGAATAAAATAAAGATTAAAAATTTTTCCCGTCTCGTCAAACCTGTTAATACCTGAAATGCTGAATTCATCTTTATCACCGGACAGAACTATACGAATTTCATTCTCTAATCCGATTATCTCATTAAATATATCTTCAAGTTTAAAATTCTTAATATTATTATCAAGAGATAGATATTTACATACTTCGTCATTATTAAAATGTATAATCATACTGCTGTTAACAAATCCATAATGTAAACCGAATCTATTAAAAAGAGAGAGGAAAAATCCGTTATTCATTTTTTTATTCTCTTTCATTTTATATTTACTTCATATAAAGCATTACACAATTGATTGAATAAATTCTCAACATTCAAACCACTCTTCGCACTTGTTCCCGAAACAAACTTTATATCATTGACATTAAGAATATTTTCATAAAGCTTAATTGAATCCTGAGGATTATCAACAAGGTCAGTTTTATTCAAAGCTATCGATATAAGGATATGGGGATTTACACTTTTAAGAAGATCCGCATGCACAGATATAGTCTCAATTGTATTCTTTCTGGTAATATCAGCTACAATGATTCCGGCAGATGCCCCTTTAATATATTCCGGTGAAATCTGACTGAATTTATCACTGCCGGCTATATCCCATAGCAGAAGATCGACAGAAACTTTATCTTTTATAACAACTTCTCTCTTAGTTACTTTAACACCGATTGTAGTAAGGTATGAATCATTGAATTCATCATTAACAAACCGCCGGACAAGGCTTGTCTTACCGACTGCGAATTCTCCAATCATTACAACCTTCCATTTAAAATCAGAACCCATTATATCTCCGCAAAAAAATTGATAAGTTCATACATTATGTTATACTATAGCATTTCACGAATGATTTAAACCATTGTCATTGCGAACACAGTGAAGCAATCTGTTTTGGGAATATTTATTCCATTATATAAAACAGATATTTTACAAAACAGACTGCCACGGCATTTCATGCCTCGCAGTGACATTGTTTGTGCTAATTCAATCGTTAACTGCCATACTCTGAATATAATATATTTAATAAACTATAAAAAGCAAGCATTAAGTTACCCGGAAGAAATTCTATATTGCAAGAAATCCAAGAAGAAGAATATCATCCTCCTGTTTTACATCACCCCTGAAATCGATAACCTGATTTATTATCGCAGTCATTGTCTCTTCAAGAGTATCTCTCCTGCCTTTAATAAAAAATTTAAGTAGAGATTCATCAAATCCTATTATGGAATCCATTGAATTACGTGTTTCAGGAATACCATCTGTATAAAGGAAAAGCATATCCCCTCTTTCGACAACTGAACTAAATTCTCTGAATTTCTGATTTTCAAAAATTCCCACAACAGTTCCATTATCGCCTAGTAATTTAATCTCTCCATTTTTTTTTAAAAGGATGGGATGAGGATGTCCGCCATTTGAAAAAGTAAACTTTATTTCATTATCAAGGCTGATCTTACCTGCTATAGCTGTAAAATAGTATGATGGTATTATCTTGCTCAGGTAAATATGGTTCAGCTCCTCCAGATACCTTACAG
>JBBRFT010000175.1:0-7630 GCA_038241375.1 Spirochaetota bacterium | reverse complement strand
ACCGGATCATACAGCGCCTCACCATACAGGCTGAGCTTTCATGACTTTCACCCTGAAAAAGTACTCGGTTTTCTTTCACACGAACTGGATTTTACCAATCTGAGAATGCTTTGGAGTAAGTGGCAGAACAAGGCTGACTTGCGGATGCCCGGCGGGCCGGTTCTCCCATTCGGCCCGGATTGGTTTGAGAAATCCATGTCAAAAATTTTCAGGCTCAGGGGAGATTATGTAAGCGATTTCAGAATGATCGATTTCCCTGTCTCTCTTCTGAGTACCGATGAAAGTCCGCTTTTTAACGGTATCCCCGGGAATGACGATCGACTTAAAAAAGATCTGGCATCAATGGGTGTTTTTGACAAAAAGATGTCGGTCTATACTCTCTATCGTATGAGGAGTGCCACTGTCGCGGGGTATACAGGATTTGAAGGGAGATATTATTCTCTTTTCGAAAGTCTTGAGAATGATCTTGAGAAGAGTGCCGATCTTCAGACTCTCATAACTGCAATGGCGTGGAAGTATATTATAAATGAGGATGTAACACATGATCATATTCCGGATACTCCCGAGACTGAGAGTGAAAGAAGACAGATAATATTTGCCGCATCAATAGGTCTCCCCTCCTTTTACGTGAAAAAGAAAACCACCAGCGTTTTTATGAAAAAAATTCTCTCAAAAACAGTGAACGTGCGTAATAGCACACGCTATCAGGGTTATCTGAAGATCAAAACTTCAGACTATATGAAGGCTCTCTCGATGACCATTAAAGAGGATGCGGCTTCATTGATCGAGTCGATGAATCTTGAGAAGACAATTACTGATCTTGATCTGAGAATAACTGATCCCATAACCTATTCCGCGTCACACAGACTTACATCGGGAATTTTAAAAAAGGCCGGTGCCTCGCATCCTCTTAAAATACCGGCAGATGAGTTTAATCAGTGCGCAGAGGAGTATTATAGGGAGGAACTCAGAGCAAAGCATCTTCATGAGGCATTCAGTTTAATTGCTGATGAGGTTGAGTCAATTGAAAAGGGTACAAATGATTCAGGACATGAGGCGCGTGCGGCTTACTATAGCGCTTTAAGTACCAGAAACGGTGTTGAATTTATCAACTCAATAAAAAACCTTATAATCGACGGGAGTCTCCCGCTGCTTTATATTGTTTCCATGATACATCTTCTGCTTATTCTCTTGTATATAGATAAGAAAAATTTTTCGGCAATAGAGGATAATAATAAGTGATCAGTAAAAAAAATAACCGTCACCAGTACATTCAAAGAGAGACCGGATTAGTTAAAGATGAAATTCTATATCATGATAAAATAATAAACAGTATCTATTCTCTGGTCAGGGAGAACAGCTCGGTCGTATACCGGCTTGTTACATCATGCTATCTGACAGATATTCTTGCTTATATAAATTATGACATGCCCATGGGTAAACGAGTTACCGGAGGAAGCAGTTTCCTTAAAAAAACAGGAATAGACACATCGGAGTTTTTCGATCCGCTTGAGTCCCTCGATACATCAAGAAAGTTTTTTGAACGTAAAATAATATATGAAGATTTCCGTCCTCTTTCCTCTGATCCGGGGGTTATTGCCGCTCCTGCCGATTCGAGAATGTTGATCGGTTCCTTCGACGAGACAAGTTTTATTTTTCTTAAGGAGAAGTTTTTCGGTTTTGAGGAACTACTCGGGAAAAGACCGGAATGGCATTGTAAATTCAGAAACGGGAAGTATGCGGTGTTCAGGCTTACACCGGAAAAGTATCATTATAATCATGTCTCTGTTTCAGGCGTTGTTGCTGATTATTACGAAGTAGATGGGAATTATAATTCATGTAATCCCGGTGCTGTTGTTGCCATAGACAGAGCTTACTCTAAAAATAAAAGGTGCATTACTATTATAGATACAGATGTTCCCGGAGGTACTCAGGCCGGATTTGTTGCAATGATTGAGATTGCAGCACTGATGATTGGGGATATTCAGCAGTGTTATTCAGAGAAAGGTTATGATAATCCCGTTGCGGTTAAAAATGGAATGTATTTAAAAAAGGGATCAGTTAAGAGTCTGTTCCGGCCGGGGAGTTCTGTGGATGTTCTTCTTTTTGAAAAAGGGAGAGTTATGTTTTCCGATGATCTTGTGGAAAACTCACAGCGAAGAGATGTAGAGAGCCGATTTACCGCTCATTTTGAACGCGCCCTTGTCGAAACAGATGTGAAAGTAAGAATGGATATTGCACGAATCAAATAAAAGGAAAAGGGTTATGATAGATATAATATTTACAGTTTCATTGGGAGTTTTTTTTACAGCGGTATATGCAGCAGCATTCAGAGTTCTTCCTGATGAAAGGTGGCAGGTTTTTGCTTCAATTCCATTGTATAAGAAAAACAGTAGCTCATGGCATGGGGTTAATATAACATTTTATGGTCTTTTAACTTCGTCAGGTTATACAATCGGTTTTGTAATATTTATACTAATGATGACAGCCGGGGGAGTTTCGCTTAAATCATTATTGATGTTGAGTGCCTGTATACTTGTTATGTTTATACCTTCAGCAAAAATAATGGCTTATATTATTGAGAAAAAAAAACATACAATCACAATCGGGGGAGGTGTATTTATAATGTTAATATCTGCTCCATGGATATTAGCGGGCGTAAATGCAATTTCTGGATTTTTAGAAACAGGGCGCACCGGTGAAGGGGTTTTTCTTTCATCTCTGATTACGGCATATGCCTTCGGAGAAGGATTCGGACGGCTTGCATGCATAAGTTTCGGATGTTGTTACGGAAGGTCTCTGGAGAGTCTGCCGGTTTTTTTTCAGAAAATTTTTTCAAAGTTTAATTTTGTCTACACCGGGAAAACTAAGAAAATTTCATATCATGATCATATGGATGGTGTTAAGACTGTACCTGTTCAGGCCATTACTGCGGTTTTGTATACTGCATCCGGTCTGGCAGGTCTTTTCCTTTTTCTGAAAGGGTATTATTACCACTCCTTTTTCCTTTCATTAACAATTACCCAGTTGTGGAGGTTCCTGTCGGAATTTTTAAGAGCTGACTTCAGAGGGGGAGGCGTAATCTCGGCGTATCAGGTGATGAGTCTTTTTACTATTCCATATTACATTACATACTTTATGATTACCGGTATGGTTTCGTCTCCCACTCCGGCCCTTGTTCCCGGATTGAAATTCATCTGGAGCCCGGAAGTTATTATAGTTACAATTGTCATGTGGACTGGCGGAGTTTTATACACCGGTATCAGCAGTGTCACTTCTTCTGAAATTTCTATCTTTGTTAATGAAGAGAAAATCTGACAATGTAAATACCTTCCCCATCTCTTATGGGGAAGGTGCCCGAAGGGCGGATGGGGAGGATGAGTATCTACTTCTACATGTTTAAATGAAAAAGTATTTATATTAAAAACTTCTCTCTCCCCCTCTGTCGCGCTGAAACATCTCCCTCATAAAAGATGGGGTAGATAGGGGCAGTGGTAGAATTCAAATTCCGTAATTTTATCAGGTTAAAATATAAACTTAAACTCTGAACAGACTGACCCTTGCTTTAAGATTTTCCGCCATTGCCGTTACCTCTTCAGCTCCGGTTGCGAGCTCTTCAGATCCGGCGCTGATAGATTCAGTTCCGTCATTGATTCTTGACATGAGGTCATTGATTACAAGTATTGAAGTTTTCTGATCCCGTGTGGTCTGCCTAATGTTATCCGACATGTCACGGATCTCTCTCACTTCCGCCTGAATACTCTCTTTTGTTCCGATCTGATCTTTCACCTGGGCGGAGAATCCCTCTATCCATTCACGGATACCGCTGAAATCGGAAATGATCATCCCCATTACTTTCACTGTTGTGTCAACATGGCCGAATCCATCTTTCAGTTCACGGTCATTATCAGATATTATTCTGCTTATATGGTTGATACTCTGAGATGTGGCATCGGCAAGTTTTGAAATTTCATCCGCCACTACTGCAAATCCTCTTCCGGCGTTTCCGGCGCGTGCCGCCTCTATTGCGGCGTTGAGGGAGAGAAGATTTATATTGTCAGAAATGGAGTTGATCATTGTAATTATTTCGTTCATGTCATCGGATCTTTTTTCTATTCTTGAAAAGCTTTCAAGCATCCTTTTGAGTGATGTCTCGCCGGTTATTGTGCTTCCGGAGATTTTCTCAATTATTTTCAGTGCACCTGCAGCACTTTCGTCAAGGCGGTTGATTATCCCGGAAAGGGTATTAAGGATGGTTATGAGATTATTCATTTTATCAAATTCAATATCAATCTGCAGGGCCACCTCTTCGACTTCATCTGTTATTTCATGAACTGTTTTTGAAACCTCTGCAGAGAAACGGTTCTGCTCTTCCGTCTGCGCTGCAAATGATACAGATATTGCAGAGAGTTCTTCGGCAGATGCTGACAGATTCCCCGATGTCTCTTTAATTTCAACAATAACACCGCGTATGTTTTTTACGAATGCATTGAAGTGGTAAACAAGAAGACCCACCTCATCTTTAAGCTCTGTCTTTAGTTCTGTATTAAGGTCACTCTTTGAAATAGCATCAGCTATCTTCCCCAGCGGTTTGGCGATTCTGCCCGATGCAATGAATAACAGAAATGTGGAGACTACAGCAATAAGAACCGTTGCTCCGGCAACCTTGATGTATAATGATCTGATTTCGCTTTGTACATCGTCAAGATAGATTGATGCGCCGATTATCAGATTGAATGGCTTATAGAACCTTACATATGATATTGCCGGTACAATTCGAGTAACCTCGGATTTATACTGAGTGTTATATTCCAGAAATCCTTCTCCTTTATCTCTGCATAGATTAAGCATTTCGGTGTAAACATTTCTTTTCCCCGGTTCAGTCAGAGAAGCAACATTTTTTCCTACGATATCCTCCCGGTAGGGCATTGAATATATAACACCTTCGTTGTTCAGAAGCCACACAGTATCCATTTTTCCAGTTCCATATCGGAACTTCCCGGTATAGTATATTGCTTTATTTGCAGCTTCATCTATACTCATTCTGCCGTTTTCACTCTCGAATATAAGCGCATCCATAAGGCTAGCAGAGATATCAACAGTATCTATTAATGCCTTCCGTTTTTTACTAAGGCTCTCCTCTCCGATTGATGGAATGAAATAGAAAAGAGTGATAATCACAAACAGGAGGAGTGAGGCTGTACCCATAAACATAATTTTACTTCGGAGCCCCATGTGGCGCCAGATTGTCTTCATAACATCCGCCTTATAGTTTTAAGTGTTGAGGATATTATTAAATTGTAGTTTTCTTTTTTATGGATAAAGATTAGTAAATTATTTATAAAAATTCTGTTAATTTTTAATGGCTGTTGACGGTTGAGAATTATTCTAATATATTTACTTTATACCTTCACCCGGCCATTCCTTTCGGTTGGCCACCCTCTCCCGGGCAAAGCCAGAGAGAGGGTGCTCAAGCGGCAGCAATGAGCGGGTGAGTGCACGAAATTTTCTATTTGTTAACAACTATTTGATAAAATGCTTATAATTTCTTAACAATATTTTTGTTTAATCTCATCAGATAAGCGAACTTTATAAGGAGTTTAGCATTAATTCTTTAACATATATCTTAGTGTAAAAGTAAATATTTATAATGCCCGGCACAGGCGGTGGGGATCATAAAGCGTTTAATATTAAAAAGAAGTTCATAATTATCAAAGGAGATTATATGAATTACAAGGAATCATTTTTTGAAAGAATTAACAGGGAGATGTCGGTGTTCAATTACGAACAATCTCTCAGGTTCCCGAAAGATGAAACTCTTACAATAGACCTTCACTGTCATGATAAAAACAGTAATGAACCTGACGAGATTATGGGAAGGATACTTAATATTCCTGAAACATGGCTCCCGTCTGAAGACCTTATCGGCACATTAAAGAAACATAACTGCGATACATATACTATAACAAATCACAACAACGCACGGTCCTGCTATGAACTTCAGGATAAGGGTATAGATGTACTCAGCGCTGCGGAGTTCAGTTGTACTGTTCCGGATTATAACGGGAAGATTCATGTTCTTGCATACGGATTTACGCCAGCCCAGGAAGAGAAACTTCTTAAGTTCAGACATGATATTTATAAATTTCAGAGTTTTGCTCTGGAGAATAACCTCCCTACAATTTGGGCTCATCCGCTTTATCACTATCAGGAGAACGCGCAGCTTCCCATGGAGTTCTTTGATAAGATGTCCCTTGTATTCGAAAGATTTGAAGTTATAAACGGTCAGCGTGATACCTGGCAGAACCTCCTTGTGAAGAAATGGGTCGAGTCTATGGGGAGCAACACTCTTGAAAAATATGAAAAAAAATTTGGTATCAAGTCATCTGACTACTGCCGGAATCCTTACAGAAGAGAGATGTTCGGTGGTTCGGATTCGCACATGGGTATCTTCGCCGGACTTACCGGCACCAGGCTTTATGTAAGAGATCTGCAGGAAAAACTTAAAACAAACAGCAGAAGTTCACTTGCCCTAAGTGCTCTCCTTGATGGAGATTCCGCTCCTTTCGGCGGATACAACAATACCGAGAAGATGACAGTTTCGTTTCTCGATTACTTCTGTCAGATTGTTATGAACATGAAAGATCCGGGACTTCTCCGTCTTCTTCTGCATAAAGGAGATGTTCAGGATAAGCTTCTTTCGTTTTTGGTTATCAACGGATTTTCTGAACTGCAGAGGCATAAACTCACTGTAAATTTTCTGACTCTTTTCCATCAGTGTCTTCAGGGCGATGCCCCCGGTTTTGCTAAAAAGCTCATGGTGACAAAAGACTATAAGGATGTCTTCACTGAGGCTGCATCTATGGCTGAAGTAAGAAAGAACAATCCTGAAAAGATGGCTGAATCTTTTGATAGATCGATAGAGGAGATACACAGATCGCTTTTTAATCTTATGTTCAGCAGGCTCGATACAAAACTTAAGGGGTTTAATCTCAGCGGTGATCTGGCATTGAAAAGCGCCGAGGATTTTATAAGTACTCTTGAACTCCCCGGACACATGAGAAAGATGTTCGAAAGCAAAGGGAAGAGTCGGAAGAACGGGATAACCAGCATTAATGCTCCGGAGTTTCTTGACGGTCTTACATTTCCCTTTCTTGCATCATCTGTAATCTCCGCCGCAAACTATGCTTCAAGCAGGGTAATGTATAAGTCAAGGGGGATGCTGAACGAATTTTCGGAGAAACTTGATGACCTGAAGTTTCCGAAAAAGATGCTCTGGCTCTCCGATACATTTGAAGACGGGAACGGAGTAGCCATGTCGCTGCGGCATATGCTGGATGAAATAAAAGAGAGGAATCTCCCGATAGATATTCTGGTCTGCAGTAATACGGTTAAACCTGAGGATCACCTTATTGTGGTGAAGCCCGCGGCTGTATATACTCCGCCATTTTATAAGGACCAGCCGATAAGGGTTCCAAACGTGATGGATGTTCACAGAAAATTCCGTGAGGGTGAGTATGACAGAATTCTCTGCTCCACCGAGGGGCCAATGGGGCTTGTTTCAATTTATCTGAAGATGGCATACTCGGTACCGGCTTATTTCTTTGTTCATACTGACTGGATAACATTT
>JBBRFT010000174.1:0-7635 GCA_038241375.1 Spirochaetota bacterium | reverse complement strand
GAAAATTTAATGGATTTTATCATCTCGTCTGAAATTTTAAAATTATCCGTTCCGTCAACCGGAGAGAAATATTTATAAAAAATATCCTTAGGAATTCGATCCAGCTGGTCACGGGGATATTCGCCGCTTTCAATAATCTTCTGGAATAGATTGCTCCCATCTATGTCGGTTGCGAATATTTTCACATTACGGAACATCATGTTCCCCATATTTTCACGGAGTATAATCGCAAGAGAGTAAGGTTCGGGTCCCATGGCGCATCCCGCGTCCCAGATTTTTATATTTCTTTTTGTTCGAAGTGTGTGGATAGCATAATCGCGGATCATCTCCAGCGTCTGCATATCCCTGAAAAAATATGTGAATGCCATTGCTGCCCCTTTATGCCTTAATCAATAATAATTCTGCATCAGTAAGAAGTCTATCTACATCAAGAACGATAACCAGTTTCTCTCCGATTTTACCTATTCCAAAAACTGCATCTTTATCAATCTCCGAAGCGAAATGCGGAGTATGCTGAACATCATTGAGAGACATATTTGCAACATCGGAAACCGAATCGACGATAATGCCGCAGATAACTTTCTTAACATCGATTATAATTATAACTGTTTTCTGATCGTATGCTTTCTCTTCAATTTTAAACTTTATTCTCATATCAATAAGAGGGATAATTTTACCTCTGAGATCGATCACCCCTTTCATAAAAGGCATTGTATTGGGAACCTTTGTAATCTGCGGGAGATTCATAACCTCCTGGGCTCTCCTTACATCAATGCCGTATAACTCATCCTTAATTGAAAATGTAACATACTGCCTGCCGGCAGAATCTTCCGTTTTTGAAACCTGTTTGTTCTGTTGACTTATAGCTGGCATAACATTTCTCTCACTGAAGATATAATATGAGTAAAATATATACCCTCAATGGCGCACTGACAATCACACGAACGTGATTAATTTCAGTCACGAACGTGTTAGTTTTGCATCACACGTTCGTGTTATATTTTAATTTTAGTACTGTTGGGGGATTTAGCATGCCTATTCACGTTCAAGTTTATTCTATAAATTTCTTGACATAATTAAAATTTTTCAGCATATTACAGTAGTCTCCTGAAAATATTTCCTGAGACCGGGTGTGATAAGCATAACTAATCTCTCTTATTAATAGCGTGAACAGAGAATAAATAAAAACTGGTAAATATATGATTTTAGACGGTAATATTATTATGAAAACCCTTACAAAAAATGATATAAAACAAAAACTTGCCGGTGAATCTGATCTTTTCAATGCTTATAAAGTTTCCCGAGTTGGGCTTTTCGGTTCTTTTGTCCATGATTCTCAGAATGAAAAGAGCGATGTAGATATTCTGATCGATTTTAAAAAACCGTTAGATCTATTCTCCTATGTAAATCTTGCGGATAAATTATCACTAGCAATGCATCGGAAAGTAGACCTTGTAACAATTAACGGGCTTAAACCTGCACTGCGAAATCAAGTATTGAATGAGGTAGAGTGGATTGAGGGAATTTAAACTTTACATTGATGATATAATACTATCAATAACCAAAATTCATGATTATACTGACGGTCTCTCTCTTGAAGAATTTAAGAACGACACCAAAACCTACGACTCAGTCCTTCATAATCTGATGGTCATAGGCGAAGCTGCTGGAAAATTACCTGATGAAATCAAAGAAAAAAATCTTGATATAAACTGGAGTGGCATTATCGGCATGAGAAACATTATTGCTCACGGTTACTTTATCATTGATGCAGATATAATATGGACTACGATTAAAAAACAGCTCCCTATACTTATCAGACAGATCGATAAATTATTTTAAACGATTTTTAAGTATAACATCGAAACACCCGCTCTTTACACCAGATTACACCGAATAACGAAACCTTCTTCTACACATCAAATTCAAGTACAAACTTTGTACCATCACCACGTTCAATTCTTATACTGCCGCCAATCTGAGTCGTAAGCATACCTACAAGATTAAGCCCAAAACCTGTTGAGCTTTCAAAGCTAATAGATTCGGGTATTCCATTGCCATTATCACTCAATGAAATAACAACCAGGTTCTCATTTTTTACTGCGTTGACAGTTATAACTCCGCTATCTCTGCCGGTAAAAGCATACTTCATAATATTTGTAAGAAGCTCGTTAATAATAATCCCCAGCGGGAATAAAATATTTGCTTCAAGGATAAAATTAGCAATATCTTTCTCTACTGTAACTATACTGTGATTTGCAAAATTTAAAAGAATCTCATCCACCAGAGGTCCGAGATAGGACTTAACCGACATCTCCTGATAATTATGAGAGCTGTATAATTTATCATAGAGTATCATCATACTCTGAACACGATTCTCGGCATCATGAAGAGCCCCGGCTGCGGAAGCATCCTTCATCTCCACCGCTTGAAGATAAAGAAGTCCCTTTATTGTATTCATATTGTTCTTGATGCGATGGTGAACCTCTTTAAGAATAAGTTCCTTTTCGACTAACAGATTCTGAATCTTATCCTCTGATGCTTTCCGTTCAGTGATATCCTCTTTAACAGCGGCGAACTGTTCTATAGCGCCGCTATCGTCAAATATTGGAGAGATAGTTGCAGATTCCCAATACATGGATCCGTCTTTGCGGATATTGTGAAATTCACCCTTCCAGTATTTACCCGAAGTAATTGTCTCCCATAGCACTCTGTACTCATCCCCTTTTATGTAATCCGACTTAAGTACGCGGGGATTATTTCCAAGAAGTTCAGCTCTTGAATAACCTGTAGTCTTTTCCGCTGCAGGATTAACATATTGGATAGAACCCATTGTATCAGTTAAAACAATAGAGACGGGACTCTGCTCCACAACATATGAGAGAGCGCGGAATTCAGCTTCAACAAGTTTTCGCTTTGTTATATTTTCATGAGCAACAACAATTCTTATTGCCCCGTTATATTCGAATCGGGTAACAAGCATATTGAACCATCTTTTCTCTTCGGGAGAATGGCAGGGATACTCTAATGAAAACTCACTCTGATTTCCGCTGATAATTTCACGTATCCCTTCTGCAACCAGTCCTGCCTCATCAGAATTATCGCCTTCAGAGAAATCACATACTTCCAGATAATTAATACCTTCACATGATGAAGAAATATCCATGGAATTATTAAGCGCAAACTCTCTCCAAGCGCGGTTTACAGCAATAATAATCCCTTTTTCATCAAGAATAGCAATATTTGTCGATAAAGCATCCAGTGTCGCGCGGGCAAAGATCTCTGACTTTTTCAATTCATCTTCGACACGTTTCTTTTCTGTAATATCAGTATAGAAATTCATCGTAGCAGACTTTCCATTCCATTCAGTAAGAACAGAATTAACCTCAACCCATTTAATAACTCCCCCGAAGACAACTGCACGAAAAGGATATCGTGTCTCGGCATACTCTCCACTGATCCGCTTAATAAAATTATTTACCACTCTAATGCGGTCATCGGGATGAATAAAATTTATAAATGGTTTGCTGAGAATCTCCTCTGAGGAATAACCGCCGAATAGTTCAATGGTTTTACTGTTCATAAATTTTATCACACCATCCTGGGCTATTATAATAGCCTCATTGGCAGTATCAAATATAAGCCTGTAGTTTCTTTCTCTCTCGGCAAGTGCCTCTTCTGATCTTTTCTTTTCGGCAATCTCCCATGCTACATCCGCGAAAAACGATACAATCTGAACATCATTCTCTGTATAATCTGACTTCTTATTCCCCACGCCAAGTATCGCGACAATCTTATCATTGCGGAAAATAGGAACCACCAGTTCCCGGATTACCGGAGCGTGCCCATTGGGTATCCCCTTACGGTTTGGAAGTGAGGCATAGTCATTGTGAATAACGGGCCTTCTCTCTCTTACGGCATCACCCCATACTCCCGCCTGATCAACGCCGTAATGACTCCCTTTGCCTGCAGCCGTGCAGAACTCTTTCATTGTCCGCGTTGACCACCCCTGAAGATATAGACTTTTTTCATCATCACCAACAAAGTGATAAAATCCGATTGGACTTTCTGATATCTCCGTTACTTCATCAAGGGTTTTCTGAAGCACTTCAGCAAGCGAGTAATTTAAAGAATACTCTAAAAGTCTAAGCCTTGCCTCGATTATTTTTTCTGATTTTTTATTATCTTTTTTTTCACTCAGATTTTCATTCAGATTTTCATTTATTTCAAAAAGTTCAAAAGCCATCTCAATAGATAAGAGCAGCAGAGTATCTCCGGAGTTTCTGACATGATATCCGTAACGGGTAATCCCGCGGATTTTATCCATCATTTGATTGTCAATATTTGAAGCGAGAAAAATAACAGGGAGAGTTTTAGACGCAAGTATAATTCGGGCGGCTTCGGCGCCGTTCATTCCTGACAAGGAATCTATATTCATTAATATCAGATTTACATCATCATTTTCAGAGGTGTATTTTACAGCATCTTCCGGGCGATATACACTTTTTACATGATAACCGGCATTTTCTAGCAATTCCGGAAGAGCCGGATTAAAATCTCTATTTACTTCAACAAGAAGTATAGTTTTACCAAAAGAAACGTTACTCATAATTTTTTCCATTTAATATAAGCGGTAAATTACTCTGAAAACATCAGATATTACAACCTGATATAATTATAACTCATATTTAAGGAAAAAGTCAATAGCACGTTTGTGTTAAAATTTATAACACGAACGTGTTATAAAACCTCGGCCATTGGGTACAACCCACATCCCAACAACCCCCTAAATTATTTCAACTATACTCGGACCGTGTGTCGCAGTGTGCCTCTACGATAAAACAAAAATGATTGGCGGCATGAACCATATCCTTATGCCCGGCGATGCCCCGGATAGAGAAAACATCATAGACGCCCGATACGGCATCAATGCAATGGAGCTTCTAATTAACCAGATGATGAAACTCGGCGCAAATAGATATAAACTCACAGCAAAAGTTTTCGGAGGAGCCGCAATACTTTCATCTATTTCCGGCGAATTCAATATGGGTATAAGAAACGTTGAGTCGGTGATAGAGTTTCTTGAAATAGAAAAAATCCCGATTATCAATTACAATTTCGGAGGATTTGATTCCAGAAGAATTTACTATCACTCCGACACAGATGAAGTTCTGATAAAAAGAATTAAATCCCGCGAAGCTATTACAGAAGACTCAACAGCTAAAGAACGGAGACAGGAAGCGGAAAGAAGAATTAAAAAAACACCATCTGTTATATTCTTTGACTGAGAGGGTTTTAATCCTTTGTCTGAATTAGGATTCGTAGGATTAGGGGATTTATAGGATGTTGCAAGAGTAAACCCTCTCTAAATCCGAAAAATCCTCTAAACCAAAAAATCCTAATTCAGACGATTAAAGGATCTTCGAGATATATAACATTTTACAAATTGATTAGAGCATCGTCATTTCGAACCCCCGTCAATTATTCGGGTGAGAAATCTGTTTTAAAATAAATTAGATTTCTCAGTCGCAGATAATATATAAATAAAACATCTTCTGAAGCTCCTTCGAAATGACAGAGACAATGAAAAATTTCAAAAATTCGATTCCTTCAAAGACGCAACATGCAGCGTCTCAACAATCAATCCGAAAAATCCCCTAATCCAAAAAATCCTAATTCAGACGATTAAATTCCAACACAAACTTTGTCCCCTCACCCCGTTCTATCCTTATACTCCCCTCGAGTTGTTCTGTAAGCATTCCCACAAGCTGCATTCCAAAACCGGTTGAGTTTTCAAATGTAACTGATTCAGGTATCCCCACTCCGTCATCGGCAATTATTATTACAATCTTATCATCCACCTTCGACGCAGCTACGTTTATCTCACCGTCATTCCGTCCTATAAAGGCATACTTCATTGAGTTGGTTATAATTTCATTTACAAGTATACCAAGTATTGAAAGTATTTTAGCATCAAGAACAATATCATCAACACTGGTTTTAATTTTAACAAACTTTTTTTGAGGGAAAATTCCTGCTATTTCATAAATCAGATCGGGAAAATATTCTTTCAATGACACAGCAGCAGTAAATTCGGAGCGGTACAATTTATCATATAACACACTCATGCTCTGCACCCGGCCTGCCGCATCAAAGAGAACATTTTTTGCAGCCTCATCCGTCCTTGCGTTTGCCTGCATGTTCAATAGAGCGCCAATATTATACATATTATTTTTAACACGGTGATGAACCTCTTTAAGTATAAGCTCCTTTTCATTCAGAAGATTATAAACAGTCTCTTCTGCAAGTTTCCGGTCGGTTATATCAACCCCGTTTATATGACACTTTTTTTCATTTGAAAAAGCAATTCCCTCAAGGTGTATAAATGATGTAATATTATTTTCTATTTTTAGCCTGACTTCACAGATCTGTTTTCTTTCTGAACTAAATATTTTTTTTAAAAACTGATCAAACACACCCTGTGTCTCTACTGTAATAAATGATCTGAACTTACAATTCACCAGATCTTTACGTACACTATCGAGCATTTCTGCTCCGCTAAGGTTCATTTCGATTATTGAGCTGTCAGGATTAAGCGTAAAACACCCCGTAGCAGCAGACTCGTAAAATCCATTGAATTTAGTTGCAGCCGCTGCCGCAATATCCCTTTCGGAAATCAGTTCCTCGTTTTTGAATTCATACTCAATATTTTTCAGTTCGAGTTCAGTAATAAGTTTTTCTATCTCCGTGGGATTTAAAGATGAAATATTAATGTGCTCTCTCTTTTCAAAAAGTTCTAAAGCTTTTTTGCGTAAAAATTTATCATCTGATGTCATATAACTACCTGTTTGAAATTTACTTTATTGTCGGATTAGGATTCATTTATACCTTTGTCTGAATTAAGATTCATAGGATTAAAGGATTTCTATGATGTATAGCATTTTACGAATTGATTAGAGCATCGTCATTTCGAACCCCCGTCAATTATTCGATTGATAATATATAAATATAACATTTTATGAAGCTCCTTCGAAATGACAGAGTAGAAATTGTTTCTAAAACATGATACCTTTTTACTAATCCAATCGTAACCCGCTATAGTAAGAGTAAACCCTCACCAAATCCTAAAAATCCTTTAATCACGTGAATCCTAATTCAGACAGTGAAAAATTCCAAAATCCGATTCTTTAAGAAGCAGCATGCTGCGTCTCTACATCTCCCCCTCTCCATGTGGAGAGGGGGCCGGGGGGTGAGGTCACACAGTAAACTCCAGCACAAACTTCGTCCCCTCACCCCTCTCAATCCTTATACTTCCCTCAATCTGTTCCGTGAGCATGTTCACCAGTTCAAGCCCGAATCCCTTCGGCTTCTGAAAATCTACATCATCAGGAATCCCCACTCCATCGTCCTGTACCTGAATAACTACATGATTTTTTTTCATCGATGCGGATAATGCTATTACACCGCTGTCTCTGCCGGTGAATGCGTACTTCATCATGTTAGTAAGAAGTTCGTTTACAATAATTCCCAGTGGTGTGAGTTTGTTTATATTTAAAATAAAATCTTCAATGTCTGTATTAATTTTAATTTTTGAACGATGGGTAAAACTCCCCACAATCTCCTCTGTAAGAGGCA
>JBBRFT010000173.1:0-7646 GCA_038241375.1 Spirochaetota bacterium | reverse complement strand
GGTTCGAATTTAAGCCATTACCTGACTTATGGAGCGTTGCAAGGATACCCGGCTGGAACTCTTTACCCTTCAGTTTTGCTGATGATATAAGCATATTTCTAAAAACATTAGCAGCCCAGCACCACTTTGACAAATTAATGTGATTAGAACAATTTTATAAAATCAAAGTGGTGCTGGACAAGCTATGATTACATCGTTTATATAATTCCTGTTTAGCTCTTCCATGCTGTTTTAAACGTTTTTCTCTTTCAAAAGCGTCATCAATTATTAAGTATGCTTCATAATAAATAAGTTCCCATATACCATTATTTCTAACGGTCGAAATATTTAATTGAGAATTATGTTCGTTCATCCTTTTTTTTAAATCTTTCGTACATCCAATATATTTTTCACCAGAGTCCGAATTTTGTATCAAATAAACGTAATGCATTGAATCACCTCAGTTATCGGGGCTTGCCCCGCACCACTTTTATTAAACAGACTTAATCCATTAAACAATCTACATAATAAAAGTGGTGCGGGGGACATATAACTTATACGATGAAGTTGCGTGGGAAATGAATTTTTTTGGGAGAAGAGGAGTAGGTGACGGAAAATGTTTTAAAGAACGATTGACCAGGTTTAATCTACTCGCGGCGGCCGGTGCGACCGGATACGCGGAATATTCTATCTCAATAAGTTTCCGAGCGTAGCGGTCTCCGCTTGGAGTTATGTATAAAGAAACCAATTTACGAATACGAATATCGTTTAAAAAAAAAAGCTATTCTGGAAATAGCAAAAGCGGAGGTCGCTGCGGCCACAGGAACTTTGTTTGAGTTCATCAGGTAGAATAAGTTGTGGATGTGGCTGATGCGACCAAAGTGGGATTTTTTTGTACGGAAAGTTAAAAGAAGTTCCGTGCCGGATTAAGTTTCAATGGAATAATAAAGAGAGCACTACCTCGTGAAAGTTGGGGGGAATAAGATTCCAATCTCTGAGAGTTACGCACTTTCGATAAGTTGTGTTATGTTCGCCGAGAGAGGAAGCCCCCAGACACAGCGAGCGGACGATGAGCGAGCGGCCTTTGAAACATGGACGTTGAAAAGGGTGGCTGGGGGCTGGAGCCGAGGGTACCCCGCCCTGGTACGCTTGAGTTTAGGAACGGGTTTATGTGTATGCTTGTCACAAGTATTATCGAATCAAATAGTTCAGGGCGTGGCGACATAAAACCACTTATCGGAAGGGCGGGGGGGGTGGAATGGTTTGTGGCTGGATAAGTTATTCATGAGGGTGTGCGACAATCACGGAGAGTTTAAAAGTATGAGATTTACAAATATTATTAACAATCTTAAAATCATATAACACCTGATTTAATCAGCTATAACTAATTTTATTAACATATTTGAGAGCCTACTGTTATAATAAATTATGAATTATAGAGTGATCAAAATATTAAGAATAACACTCTGAATTCAAAATTTAAAGAAGAGGTATAATCATTATGATAAACATTATAATGATTGTATATCATGTAATTTCGGCGATTATTTACATCATCCAAATTACAACTGGTATGCAATTGTCACTAATCGCATTGCTGACCCCTCTGTGATCGGTATCTTGACCCCCTGAATCAGAACAACTAATAAATCATAAATTTACCCCGTCCTGTCTATAACTTTTCCCGTCGATACTGATTTTGTGAGAGTTATGAAAGAGCCTATCGAGAAGAGCTGAGGCAATAACAGGCTCGGAAAACAACTCCCCCCATTTTTTTATAAGCCTGTTGCTTGTTATAATAGTAGAACCGTTTTCATATCTTTCCGAGATTACCTCATTCAAAATATTGAGCATGGAATCAGAGAACGGAACCATGCCCCAGTCATCGAGGATCAGAAGATCGCATTTAATATACACCTCCAGTTTTTTGTGAAAGGTGGCATCCGCTTTGCCGGAGTAAATATGTTCGAGCATTTTTGCAGTTCTTACGAATAAAACTTTGTATCCCCGATGGCAAGCCTCCAGACCGATCGCCTTAGCTAGAAATGTTTTGCCAACGCCGGTCGGTCCTGCAAATATTATATTTTCTTTTTTCTTCATAAATTCGCACGTTGCAAGATTTATGATTTGCTGTCTGTTTATTTTGGGATTGAAATCGAATTCAAATTCAATAATATTTTTACACCTCACCATGTTTGACTTTTTAATTGCAGATTCCTTTTTGGTGAACTTTCTCCTGTCGATTTCATCCTGCGTGACTATCAGAAGAAAGTCCATGTAACTCATCTTTGATTTTATTGCTTCGCTGTTCCGGCTCTCAATATTCTCAAGCACCGCTTTCAATCGGAGTTCCTTTAAATTAGATTTAATTTGTGCGTATGTTTCCATATATCTTTTCCTCCATGTTTAATAGTTCTGTAAGATCGCGAGCGTAACTCGCGTCAAGATTCGGACTCTGTTTGTTTTCAGCTTCGTCAGTTTTTGTATCAAGATCCTTCTCGAGGATATTCTTAACGGCACGATACGTGAAGTTTCCGAATGACACCGCATGACGTGTGGCATCTTCCAGCTTTTCGCGTGTGTACTTTTTTTCTAGCCGTATAATGTTTTGGGCTGACCTGAGATTCCGGATAGGCTCTTCATTTAAAAGTTGATTCACCATATTAAATGTCGCATCTCCGATCTCTCCGGCCAGTTTCATACAGTAGGACGTATCCCATTCCATGTACCTTGTCTTGTCAGGCGGGTAGTGTTCTTTCTTCATTCTTCTCTCTCCCGGTTGTGCCGGAAAATGCACGGAAACCAGCCCATTTTCGTAAAAAATAGCCACTTGTGATGCAGTCTTTCTTGCCCACACATGCATTCCTCGCAGTTCATGCGGTACGCTATAATACGCTCTGTCGAACTGTATGTGGATGTCTCTATCTACTTTTAAATTCTTCCATATCGGAATTTCAAAACGGAGCGGTGTTAAAGACTTCAGCATACCTTTCTCGTAGACTTCAAAAAGTTCAGAGGGTTTTCTTCTAGTTGTTCCGTGTATCCTCTCCCGTGCGGTGTTTTTATTCCACTCTGCAAGCTGACTGTTTGAATCGGTGAAATGTTTAAAGCTTCTTAGTGGTATAAAATTATTCTTAACATATTTAACGCCAGATTCCACCTTGCCCTTGTGCGTCGGTGTTGCGGGAAGGCACGGGTCTATTTGAAATCCATAATGTGTTGCAAGGTCGGCATAACTTCTGTTTGCAACAGGGTCAAGGTACGACGCCTTTGTGATCGCACTCTTGAGGTTATCAGGTATGATCACAGCGGGGACGCCACCAAAATGTTCGAAAGCGTGAATGTGACAGTTAATCCATGTTGTTACATCCTGACTCTTAACGATCTCGTAATATGCATCCCGTGAAAATCCCAGCACCATGACAAAGACATAAGCCTTCACCAGCTCTCCGGTATCTTCATCGCAAATTCTACCTATAGATCCGAAGTCTACTTGTGCTATGTCGCCGGCTTTCGTCTCAATCCGCATCACCGGGCTCTCGTCGATTTTTTTATGTTTGCTCATAAATCGGATGAGTGATGAATAGCTTCCGTGAAATCCTTTGTCGTTCAATACTTCGTTGAGTCTTATCAAATTTTCACAGCGGCTCGAAAGATCGTTGACCATTTCTACATTGGTTAAAAGCCATCCGAAGTTTTCAGAATGTCTTTCCTCTTGACGAACCTTCCGGAATTCATCCATGATTTTTTCTATTTCGTTTTCTTGATCCGGCAGGCTTTCTGTTATTTTTTCCAATATGGTCCGATATTTCTTTACCGTATTTTTGGAAATTTTCCGCTTTCTTACTATGGCTTTTACGTGTTCACCACGAAGCAGGTCTTCGATTATATCCTGCAATTTGTACATATCTACCTCCCTCAGATCCATGAATTTGTCCTTTTTTTTAAGGACATTCTTGATTTTTAAGAGGGGTCAGGATACCGATTTTCATGGGGTCAGCTTTGCGATTACGAAGGGGTCAGCTTCGTGAAAATTGACATGCAATAAGCTAACTATTCTTTAAGAGGTGGTAAACGCCTCTTAAAGAATAAATTAACATAAGGTATAAAATACAAGCAATTCTTAGTTGGCGCGAAATTTATTTGTGTTGACTTTTCGCCGTCATATAATAGATTGTATCAAGAATGAGGTTAAATATGGGACTTTTACTAATTAAAGATGCAAGTACAATATCAGGAATCCCTGAAAGAACCATCAGGGATTGGATGGCGGATGGAAGTATTAAAAGTCATAAAAACGACGATGGATTAGCTTGTATTGATAAAAGGGAGCTCCTCGGGAAGATACCAACTGCATTAACGATATTCAACCAGAAAGGTGGATGCGGAAAGACAAGTCTCTCTGTTCTCATTGCTGACTATTACGAAAAGAAAGGGATGAAAGTTTTACTCGTTGATCTCGACCAGCAGGGGAATCTCTCACAGACATATTTTGCTTATGACGATTTAAAAGATGCATTAAGTATTTATGATTATTTTGAAAAGAAAACACCGATCAGCAAAATTGTAAAAAAGTATAATGAATATATAGATATACTACCGGCTAATATTAAGCTCTCCCGAAAAGATAACTACGACATTGATGATCTTGATACAATGCGAAAAGACTTCATGCCTATTTTCAAGAAGTACAATATCATCATAATAGATTGCCCCCCTGCCCTGAATTCATTCTCAAAATTTGGTATGATATTGAGTAATTATATTCTGATTCCGGTAATACCGGAGCCTTACAATTACGACGGTCTTTTTGAGGTTATGAACACCATGAAAAGAATGCAGAAATTCATTGAAGGATATATTGATTATAAAGTTATAATCTCCGCCCATGAACAGAGAACCCTTAAAATACATGAGGATTATATCGGTCTGATCCGGAATGATATAAAAGATAAAGTCGCGGTGCAGTCGATCCCAAACTTTGTAGGGATAAAAGAGAGAAGCTTCCAGCGTACAAACATTTTCGATATGTACAAGAGTGATAAATCAATCCAGAAGATTGAGAATGTCCTGCAGGAAATAGACGAATATATTTACGATAAACGAGGCGAATGATGGCTAAAAACTTTGATCTTACAAAAATGAAACGCGGTAAAGACTTAAGCGAAATAGCCTCACGACTGGAAGATATAAGTGAAGATACAATTGAAGTTATTAATAAAGTAATCGAAAATCCGGTTAAAGAAATGGTCACAAAAGCAGTTGTAACGATAAATAATGATACCAGACTTAGTGAAACAAATAAAAACAAATTACTCGAAACACTCAGAATACAATATTCAGAGCTTTTTAATTTTGATAATTGCCCCGAAGATTATGAAACATTGAAAGTCGAAGCAAAGTTTTTAAGTGAACTGACACAATATTCCTTTCTCGTGCTGGGACAGCGGCTTTTGAAAATAAGGGATACCGCACTTTATAAAATAGACGGGTATGAAAATTTTAAATCATTTATAGAAGGCGAAATCAAAATTGCAAGATCAACCGCTTATAATTATATAGATCTTATCACTTTTTTTGGTGTCCAAACGTTTGGACACGAAGGATCACCAGACCCTTCAAAACTGATTTCTGTATTACCTCTTTTAAGATCAAACAATGAAGGAATACCAAAAGAAAAATTAAAGAAACATTTCATCAATGAAACAAAAAATAAGACAGCAAAAGAGATACAGGAAGAAACAAAGCAGTTAAAAATAGAATACGGTATTACAAAAGAAAAAGCCGTTGAGAACAATGAGAGAGAAAAGCCTGACAATGAGCTTGATAAGTACAAACTGAAAGTAAAAAAGAAAATAACATATCAGATAGATTTATTAGAATCATATATTAAGCAGCTTAGAAAAAAGAAAAAAGAAAAAGAATACCATGAAGGGCAGATAACGTCTTACCAGATAGTTGTTTCTAATTTGAAAGAGTTAATGAAAGAGCTTTAAATCAATTTTTATTAACCCATATAATAATCAATAGCTGTATGGGGTTAATAAAATCTATGTAGGTTTAATCATAATCTTTCCAAATAAACCTCAATAGCTACATGAAGCATCTGGATTGTATCAAAATAAACTAACTTTTCACGAAGTCTTTCATCCTTCCGGAGGGCTATTTTACAGATGATAAATTCCGCCCCTACCAGATCCCCTATATCTTCAGAATACTTAGAGTTTTTGTTCACCCCCCTCTGAAGATCATCACGGAGATTATTATATGCTTTAAATAATGCAGTTAGCGGTTTATTATACTTTTCAAGGGTCGTTTTCGGAAGCTGTTCAATAGATCCGTGTGTATCGCACTCCTTCTTAAATGTTTTTATGAGAGCAGCTGACACCTTTTTAAAAGTGTGAAATTGCGCACGGATTGTACCTTCGAAATCATCTTCAATAGCTGAGATATAAGCCGGATCAAGTTTTAACTGATTAAGCGGAAAGTTCATATTATTTATCCTGTTTTTTAGATTCAGGATTTAGAGGGGGTGAACAAAAACTCTAAGTCCTAATATAGATACGATGGAAACAGGAATTAAATGAAAATTTTTTATCAATTAGTTAAAAAATTCTATTTGTCTAACCAGAGCCCAATTTTCTTTTCACGGGCAGTCTGATATGATTGTAAAAAGAGGTCTTTATATTTAACATTGGGCGGAATTGTCATAAGGGAGGCGTAGCCGGAGGAGATTATTAAATCATTAAGAAATCTGCCGTCAGGAAGATATACATAAGCCAAGGACCGGCCATATCTGTCATATTTTGCAAAATCAAATTCGAGAAAAACCGTATCCCCTTTATGCAGAACTGATTTCATAAAGGCCGTAGCCTGCATCCCCTGGGTAATTATGGTATCAACATCTTTTCCGCTTCGGCCTGAATCTTTAAAAGCCTTATCATTTGCCTTACTTTCAGGGGTATCGATGCCAATCAAGCGAACTTTTATATATTCACCCCTTAAGATAACGGCAATGGTATCACCGTCAGTAATCCGTTTAACAACAGCTTTTTCGGAGGCAGCAGCTGATATCGCAAAAAGAAGTGCTATAAATAGACATTTTAACCGCATTAAACAACCGCCAAATTTTTTAAGGGGGGTCTGGTGAGTCGAAAAGAGCAAGACTGCAAAAGACACCCATACCGCCGGGAAAGATATTGCAATAATAAGACACCTAAGGGCAAAAATAAAGCAATTCAAATAACACAGCTATTAAAGCCGGATAGCACGAACAGTGCTTTATCTGCACCAGGAATGGCCGGAAACTATAGGCCAGATATCCCTTAGGATGAAAAAAAACTCTAAGTGAAAAAAATATATTATGACATGTGTTTACTATGAGCCTGTATATAACTGTTTGTATTATACACACTGTCATTGAAAATCCAGCGTTTGGCATCGGAGTAATCGGAGACTAATTTCGACTTCTTCATTTCAATTGCAGGTATGAACCAGCTTGCCTCTTTTTTCCTTACGTCTACCACCAGTGGTTGTGCACAGCACCCTTTTATCCCGCACAACAAGTTAGCTCTGTAAGTATTAGGAGCGTTAAGCCGCACCAGCCATTCCTTTGAAGTCTTACGTGGAAGGGGTGATGATATACCATGAACATTGAAAAGAATAGC
>JBBRFT010000172.1:0-7685 GCA_038241375.1 Spirochaetota bacterium | reverse complement strand
TAAGATAAAAAAACGGACTACCGGGTTTTCTTTTGCATTGTGAAAATTATAATAATATCCCATTGTGGATATTATCTTTAACACGGGGAACACGACACTGAAGGTAACCATCAGTAACCCGACAAATTTCATCTTTAAATCTGAGTGTGTAATCATAATCCAGAATACATCCAGAATACTTTTGCTCTGAAAATATAAAACCTGGTCCTTAAACTGGATGGGATGACCTAACAACACAAAACTGATCTCTGAAATTTTTGCTTCCATATCGATCATTGCCGTGGTAACACCGGCTGTCAGCAGCATGATAAGAGATATCACAAGTAAAATATAGCTTGAGGGAGCCAGAGGCTTTTTGCTTAAACCGGATAAAGCAAATAGTATTACGGACAGAATGATTAACAGCATAGATTCCGTAAACGCCTGGTTTTGTTTATGCGCAATCTCCTTATTGAGTTGTATCTTCGCGCTTTGAATGTCATTTGCACCGGTTTTGAGCATGATGCTATCCAATTGAGAGGTGTCCTGTTCAGCAAAGGTTTGCCGAAAATACTTTTCAAGCTGTTCGTTCAGTAGAGCCTTTATCTGGGTCCGTGTTTTTGTTTTAGTCATTTCATGAATGATGATATTTGAATACTGAGGAATGCCTTTTTTTATATCTTCCAGGTTAACAAAAGTACTTATTAAGGTTTGTCGGATCCAACCTTTTACCGATCCGGAGTTCCCCTTTTTGATTTTCTCATAAACTTCATTAATTAGCTTATTCAGCAAAACTTCTATTTTATTTTTAAGTTCCTGTTCATCGGTTTGTGTTAAATTCAGTTTGTTGATCTCATCAATAAGTATTACATTAATTTGATTTTTCCATTCTCCTACATTAAAAAGGCCATATTTTATATGGTTGAGCTCGGCATAATCATTTTTATTATTCTGGTTGGATATTGAATGAAAAATAAACTGGTAACATAAAAAGGCCGAAATACTGACCATTATGAATTGTATAGTTAAGTTAAAATATCTCATGGTATAACCTTTTCCACTTATTGCAATGAAGGCATTCTCTAGTAAGATAACTATATTAGAGTAATAATCAAATTTTTATTCTTTATTACAAGATTTTGTTTTGGATAAAGACCAGATGAAAAGTAAAGAATTTTTAATGCTGGGGGTTCCGATTTGCTTGCTTATAGTTTACTGACATATGGCGGTTATTGAGGTATCAGGCAAAAATATACCTTGAACTTTCTGTGAAAATTTGACAAATAATTGTTTTACCAGTACTATAAAAGTGTGGATTCAAGAATGATAAGAAAAGCACAAATAATAACTGCAAATGAATCAAAGATATACCGGTAAATTCCAAACCGATCAAAAAACAAATTAGTATGGAGAAAAAATGAAGTACATTAAATGGAAAATCATTACTCCCATCATTGCAATTTTAATCATAGTTCGTTTGATTTTACCATATATAGTGCTGTACTACGCTAATAAAACACTTGCATCTATGAACGGTTACTTTGGACATATTGATGATATTGATCTTGCCCTTTATCGAGGCGCTTACATCATTAAAGATTTTTATATCGATAAAGTTGATTCTTCGTCACATCAGCGTGTGCCATTTATTTCTTCACAGGTTATTGATCTGTCTGTTGAATGGACTTCCTTATTTCGTAAACGGCTTGTTGGCGAACTTAAATTTATAAATCCAGACATACGATTTACTAAAGACAAAGCAGAACCTGCTGCCATTCAAAAAGACACGCTTGATTTCAGCAAAGTTCTTAAGACATTTATGCCTTTGGATATTAATCGCTTTGAGATTATTAATGGCAAAATACAATACATCGATTCATCCACTACACCTAAAGTTAACATTGCAATTACAGGCACACATGTTCTTGCACAAAACCTTTTCAATGTAGAGAACACGAAATTACTCTCTGCTACTGTTATCGCAAGTGCCGATGTTTATAAAGGGAAATTAAAGCTTAAAATGAGAATAAATGCGCTGGCTGTCAATCCTACCTTTGATTTAAATGCAGAATTAAACGATACAAACTTGCCTGACCTGAATGATTTTTTAAAAGCATACGCAAATTTTGACGTACATGCAGGAACATTCGGTCTATATACCGAAGTGGCTTCAAAGGATGGAAAATTTATAGGATATGTAAAGCCGATAATTACAAATCTCGAAGTTATTGGTCCGGAAGACCGTAATGATTCTTTCCTTAATAAACTTTATGAAGAATTGGTTGGTACGGCAGGTGTGATTTTCAAAAATCGTAAGGAACACCAGGTTGCGACAAAAATTCCAATACAAGGTAAATATGGAAATATGACCATAGGGACATGGCATGCTATAATTGAAGTATTGCGCAATGCATTTATTCAAGCACTTTATCCTTCTATAGACAATGAAATAACTATCCTTTCAGTAAACAAAGTAAAGCCGGAAGCAAAAAAGGAAATTTTTAAAAAGATTTTTACTAAGTAAAATAAACGGGAAAAATTAAATTTTTTTCCTTTCAGGGAATAAATATACAAACCGGTATGCGGTTCCACTGATAAAAAACTCCCCGGATGGGGAGTTTTTTTCTGATCTATTATCAGTAATTTGCTTCTTTAATTTCAAAGTGCGCCTGAGGATGCAGACAGGCGGGACACATTTCCGGTGATTTCTCCCCTTCATGCAGGTACCCGCAGTTTCTGCACTTCCAAGTTACTTTTCCATCTTTTGCAAAAACTTTACCATTTTCAAGATTGTCATAGAGAGTTCTGTATCTGCTTTCATGAGCTTTTTCAACTGTTGCAATCATCTTAAATGCAAGAGCTATTTCCTTGAATCCCTCATCTGTTGCTATCTGTGCGAAATTCTGGTAGAGTACAGTCCATTCTTCGTTTTCTCCATCTGCTGACGCTTTAAGATTTTCAAGTGTAGTTCCGATTACTCCTGCCGGATATGTTGCAGTAATTTCAACAGGTCCACCTTCAAGAAATTTGAAAAATCTTTTTGCGTGTTCTTTTTCGTTTAATGCAGTCTCTTCAAAAATAGCGGCAATCTGCTCTAGTCCTTCTTTTTTGGCCTGTTTTGCAAAGTAGTCATATCTCATTCTTGCCTGAGATTCACCTGCAAATGCTTTAAGCAGATTCTGTTCTGTTTTTGTTCCTTTTATTGACTTCATCAATTCTCTCCTTTTAATTAGAATAATTTGTTCATGATAAAACTTTTTTATATCTGCCGCGCCGGAGGCTCGGCGGATATATTTTATCATAAACCAATTTTAGTAACTAAAATATAAAAACATATTATTGCAATTTAATATATGTTTTGAGCCTGTTATCTCAACTTCTCGTAAATTTTATGGGTGAGAAATCTTATTAAACTCAAACAGATCGACTATACAATATAGATTTCTCAGTCGCTATCGCTTCTTCGAAATGTACTGGAAACCTCTTCCGTCATTTCGAACCTCTTTTAGTTCTTCAGGTGAGAAATCTTATTAAAATCAAACAGATCTGCTGTGCAATAAAGATTACTCATTCGCTATCGGTTCTTCGAAATGACATGTTATGTATTGTTTTATTCGTTAAATACTTTAATCTTACTCCGGATTGTCCGTGCGCCTGAAAATTTATATCAGATCGAAACTGTACTTATCCGTACCGCATACCGGACATTTCCAGTCATCGCTGAGATCGCTGTAATCTGTTCCGGCTGGAACATTGTGATCAGGATCACCGAGAGCCGGATCGTATATATGTCCACAGATTAGACATTTAAATTTTTCTTTTTCACCTGCAGTATTATCTGCAGGTTCCGGATTTATATAAGTAGGAGCGTTTTTAGGGGCTTTCCCTTTTCTCACTTCCCGGTAATATGAATAAGTAAGTGGTTCACCTGCTCCATCAATGAGATCATTATCTATTATCTCTGCGGTAAAAAGAAAATGAGTTCCCACATCAACTGTTTGTATTACCTTACACTCAAACCATGCCAGACAATCCTGAGTGAGAATAGGAACTCCGGTTGTGCCTGATATGAATTCCACATCTTTAAATTTATCGATATCTTTACCGCTTTGATATCCGAAAACACCTATCAAATCAGGCGAGGCTTCCTGTTTTAATACAGAGATCGAGAATGCTTTACTTCCGTTTATAAGTTCAGCAGTATAATTATTTTTACTGCAGCATACAGCAAATTTAGCAGGTTCTGCTGTTACCTGAAATACAGCATTGGAAACATAGCCATTAAGTTTAGCGCCGTTATTTGAACTGACCACGTAAAGACCATATGAAATTTTAAAAAAAGCTTCAAAGTTCATCGAAGCATTATTCTGCGGAACTGTCATTTAATTCCTCTTCTAGGATAGTATATCACTAATTTATTGGTAAGCTGATATTTAAATCAATATAAGAATATTACAACGATTAATTTATAAATAATAAAGATATTTGGTATTTTATATAAAACTAAGTTACTAAAATGTCTTTATTATATCAATCTTTTTTTTGAAAAAAAATCTATTGGTTTATTAGGAGTACATTGACTGTTTGATTTCTTATCAAATAGTTCCCAATATAATACAGGTAAATCTCCCGGCCTATAGGCCACTCTGTTTGATAAAAAGGGTTTAGACTTCCGGAATTTCATAACCCCCTTGACTAAGGGGGGATGTTGAGCCATGCGAAACAGGAGGATTTCAAGTTCACAGCTGATTGATAATCACACGGTCGCAGAAGTAGCTGTCATATTCTGATTAAATAAATTTATAATTGATAATAGAATGGGTTCCAGATACATTAACATCTTAGAAATTATTTAAAACACATCTGTTTTGAGCGGGAATATGTCTAATAAATCAGAAATTAAAGATGGATTTTACGCAGGATTTCCGGTTCTTATCGGATACTTCCCCATTGCGGTGACATTCGGTCTGCTGGCTAAATCTGTTAATTTATCAATGAGTGAGTCATTCTGTTTTTCTGCTTTCGTTTTTGCGGGAGCAAGTCAGTTCGTAGGACTCAATATGTTTCATGCCGGGATTGGAGTAGGCGAAATTACGCTTACTGTCTTTCTTTTAAACTTCAGACATTTTCTTATGAGCGCAACTCTTGCATCGAAGAGTTATTTTAACAAAATGCTTATACCTGTTATTTCATTCGGAGTTACAGACGAGACCTTTGCAGTCGCCTCTATGAAAAAAGGCGAACTCTCTTCAGGATATATCCTTGCACTTAACTTTACCGCATATATAGGATGGGTTACCGGGACAGTAGCGGGATATGCCGCGGGGGATTTTCTTCCTGCTGATATTCAGGCTAGTATTTCTATCTGTTTATATGCCATGTTTGTTGCAATACTTGTACCTGCTGTAAAAAAATCATTTGCAGCCGGTGCCATTGCAGTAATTGCCGGGAGTTTAAATTCCTTTTTAGGTTATGCGGATTTTATAAGTTCCGGATGGAATATTGTAATCTCAATTCTTGCAGCTTCAGCAGCGGGTATGTTTTTTTTCAGGGGAGATGAGTAGATATGGAAGTTTTAACGGTTATACTCTTTATGATGATTGTCACTTATCTTCCCAGAATGATTCCTATGTATTTTATAAATGTGGAAAGAATACCATCTGAGCTGAAAAGATTTCTCTCTTTTATTCCATACGCCGCATTGGGTGCGCTTATACTACCGGGGAGTATAAGCGCCATAAGCGGTAAGCCTGAAGTCTCAGCACTTGCAATCGTTTTTTCTGCGGTTATTGCCTGGTTTAACAGCAATATTATAGTTACTATTTTTCTTACTGTAGCCGCTACCTATCTGCTGTTACTTTCCGGCCTTTAGTTTCAGATCTGCCGATCTGTCTGAATCTATATGATAGGTCTGTAGTATCCGGCTGCTGTATTTATCAACTTTATCTTTTCTTAGAATAATTTTCTTTCCGGTATCGTCCTCAATAACATGGTAAAGGCCTGTATTTTTTTCGAATAGCTCCACAAGGTGTTTCATTGATGAAATTTTTACACCGTTAACTTTTTCTATTATTATATTGTCTGTATCGTGATAGCCGAGGTTTATTTCATCTGCCAGAACTTTTGTAAGGAGTATCAGTTCCTGTCTGTCAACTGTCCGGACACCGTTCTGATAATAATTAAGAAGTTTTGTCGGGGCACTTAAAAACCACTGACTTCCCCATTCAAGAATATAATTTTTTGTTAAAGGGGCGAATATAAGTCCACCGGTAATGAAGTAAGTCGGTGCTGTTTCGTACTGTTCGAAAGGGACAAGTCGTACAGAGTTCATGGGGACTGTAAGTTTGATTTTAAGATCTTTAATTTCTCCGTTTCGAAGAACTCTCATTGTAAGATAATCATTGATAAATTTTTTCTGTATAATATAATTCAGGGATGTCCTTTCACCTTCTCTGAATTCTATTGATCCGTCATTTTCGATATTGCTGTTTTCAATAGAAATAACTATATCATTAATATTCAGAATATTTCTTGCAGGGGAATCATAAAGTATATCAACTATCAATACTCCATTCTGATTTTTTTTCATCTGAAATTTTTCTCTGAGATCGGGATTTTCCATCTTCTGGAACATTATTCCCAGTTCGGGAAACCCGTTATGTTTACCGTCTTCAATATCTTTAAGAAAATGATTTATTATCGGGGCAGGCACCATATATCCGAGATTTTCACCTCTTATTGCAGATTGGAATGCAACACCTACAATCATATCTTTTATGATAACAGGACCGCCGCTGTTGCCGGGATTTATAGCTGCATCTATCTGACAGGTGAGGAGATTGGCGCTGCTGTGAGAGTAATTTCTCTGTTCAATTCGGGAAACGACACCCTCGGTAATACTCATCTCGTCGCCGCCAGTGGGGAATCCGTAAACCGCAACTTTGTCTCTTACCTCAGGAAGTTCTCCGATTTTTATGGGGCGGGAATCTTTAAAAAATTCGGGATCATTTACTTTAAGTATGGCAAGATCACTTTCATGTGAAATCGATTCTACATAGGCTGTATATTTAGTCGCCTGACCGGCTTTCTTCACCTGGATAAATGTGTTATTGCTTATAACGTGGGCGTTTGTAAGAATTCTGTCACCATCAATAATACAACCGGAACCTGTACCGTTTGACTGCCCCCCCATCTGCCATGGGTTATCGTAGTTGTAGCTGCTTGCTACAGTATATATTTTAACTACAGATTTTGAAACTGGTGTTTGTGCTGATAGAATTGAAATATTCAGAAAAAGCAGTAAAGCGGAAAGAGCTGTTTTTTTCACGGATGACTCCTGTAATTTGTTATTAGAATTTAGAATAGATTTAATATCTGTATATGTAAAAGCAAATTTGTTTAATTTTAGATCAATGATAATTTAAAATATATGATTTAGTATAAATACGAGATATCCCCGCCGTATTCGATGGCGAGGATATCTTATATTTATATTATAAAGTAAGTTAAGAAATTACAATTGATTTTAAATCGGTTTTTTAATGTTTAAAGTTTCAAGGAATTTTTGAATTTTATCGCCTGCTCTTAGTCCATTAATCCAATTTTCAGGAAGTTCTCCGGAATATTCTGATGCTCCTAAAATCATCCCTGCTGTTATTGAACGTGCGGCATTATCCCCTCCGGCTGAAATACATTCAGAGAGTCCG
>JBBRFT010000171.1:0-7694 GCA_038241375.1 Spirochaetota bacterium | reverse complement strand
CTCTCTTTGATACAAGGATAACAGCTCTATCTATTCCATAATGTTTATATGCCTCAAAAAGTCCAGCCTCTCTTATTCCTGGGAATTTTCCGTCAGGACCGAGAGCTATATTACGTGCAGTCATAAGAGCTGTGAGATTTGCCATCGTTCCATCAAGAACCATATTACCTAAAACAGTTTCCCTGTTCTGAATATTGTTTTTGTAAAATTTCGGTGAACGGTTGAATATAACGCGGTGCATCCATGCTAAAAATTGTTTTTCGAGAAACGTAGAAGCTTTAGCGGACTCTATCTTCACCTGATTCTGATTTAACGCGGCGATTATCATTTCAAGGAGTACAACAAAATATGGCACTGCGCTTGTCATATGACCGATATAATATGGATTACCAACTTTAACAGAATGCGATATAACATTGGTCTTAATTTCATATAGAACATTTTTTAAAAGATGAGGGGATACAGGTACATCTGTTTTAGAAAACAGCTTAGCAAGATCAGGGAGAAGAATAGAGCTGTGAATTCCCCCTTTTTCAGCGAAAAAATTATGAATAAGATCAAGGAGCTCATTTCCGAATTCATTAAACTTATCCGCTGAATCAGGCATGATAAAAAGTTTTCTTATCTGCTCCATATCTACAGGAATTTCTTCTCTTACTTTATATTGTTTTGTATTTGAATACATATTATATAATGCCTTCATAATGCAACTCCCCCTGAATTAATGCGAAACGATACTCCAATATGCCATGACACAAAAGGAATACTATCTCCACTTACTCCGGTGAGTTCCTTTAAATTTTGGTCAGTTAATTTGTTATTTTTTTTTTTACAAGATATTTTTCTAAAATCATATTTAAATGAAAGTAACCACTCAAAAAACAATGATAGAATTGCTCTTCGCTACGCCGAAGGCGCGGAGAAAATAAAATACCACCAGTTTATGAGTAGATACAAATGATATTTAAAACATTATAATCAAAAAATCTTCTTTATCTTGTTGATTGTACTTTTTTGAGAACTGTGTTCACGTCAGATATTCACTGCAATTGCAATACAAGTAGTAAAAAAATAACACAAATAGTATATCAAACGTCAGATATTTCGATTGAAATTAAAAAAATATCAAAATAAAAATAAATAATTTTGACATTTAATAAGATATATATTAAAATAGCTGTAGTTACCTTAAAAAAATAAAAATATATAAGACTCACTGGAATGTAAAAGCCTTATTAAGCTGGTGATAAAGATTATGCCATATAAAATTATTTACATGCAGAATCCTCACCATCAGCTTTTTCAATCCAGATGACACAAAAACAATACTAAATTAAAACGTACCATCAATAATCCGGCTTTCAGCGAATTACATGTCTCCCTATGCCTTCGTGAATGGAGTACAGGTAAAAAAGCTATGCCCGTATTATGCGAGAGTACAACCAAAACAAAACATTACGGGGTGAATGATGAACGGAAAAACAGGCGTAATTACCAGTGACGTAAAAAAAAGCGTAGATGATGTCCTGGATTATATGGGCAACGATATCAATTTCGCAATGACTCTCGCTCTTGGAAAACCTATTTTATTTATTAACGAACTTTACAGAAGGGCAAAAGAAGATTCATCAATAAAATTAAACATAGTTACCGCTCTCGCACTGGAACGGCCCAGAATGAAAAGCGAGATTGAAAGACGATTCATGGGGCCGCTGGTTGACAGAGTCTTCGAGGGAACACCTGAATTTGACTACATGCACGATTTCCGATCGGGCAAAATGCCGAAGAATATCGGTATTTATGAGTTCTTCAACAAAGCCGGCGGATATATGCAGAATCCGGAAGCGCAGAGAAACCATCTCAACTCAAACTACACTCATGTTGTTCGTGATGCAATGGATTTCGGAGTCAATGTGTTTGGACAGCTCATCGGCGGACAGAAGATAAACGGGAAGATGATGTACTCCATGGGCTGCAATACCGATATCTGCATCGAGGCAATCGATGAATTGCATAAAAAAAGAAAAGCCGGTGAAAAAGTTGCAGTTATCGGAGAGGTCAACACTCAGATGCCTTTCATGTACGGTGATGCGGTATATGAGGGAAGCCACTACGATATCCTTCTTGAAGGACCGGAGTTTAACTACCCGTTGTTCGGACCCCCAAAAGATTCAGTAAACCTTAAGGACCATGCAATCGGACTTTATGTAAGCACATTGATAAAAGACGGCGGTACTATTCAAGTCGGAATCGGAGCCCTGGGAGACGCCATTGCATCAGGCCTCAACATGAGACAGAATGAGAATGAAGAATACAATAAAATTCTTAATGAAACAGGGATAGCAGACAAATATAAAGATATTATATCCAAGCTTGGCGGAACAGAGACATTTGATCAGGGATTATACGGCTCATCAGAGATGTTTGTTGATGCATTTATGCAGCTCTACAAATGCGGCGTACTAAAAAGAAAAGTTTACGACAATATCCCGATAATGAAGCTGATTAATGCAGGAAAACTTACTACCAGCAATGTGCCGCTAAACATCATTGAACTTATGCTTAAAGAGGAAGGAATACACCCGCAGATAACAGAAAAAGAATTTAAAATGCTTTCTGAATATGGGATCTTTAATGAAGGTGTAAAATTTAAAGATGGAATACTTACCGAGGGAACAACTAAAGTGAATGGAGACTTCTCTGTTGCTAAAAACCTTGAAGCAGTAAAAGCACTCATCGGTAAAGAATTAAAACATGGAAAGGTTATCCTGGGAGCATTCTTCATCGGACCACGCGCATTCTATAATGCACTTAATGCAATGAGTGAAGAGGAAAGAATGCAGTTTGGAATGTCAGGTGTTGACAAAGTAAATCAGCTCTATGGCGGAGAAGAGCTTCGAGCGCTGCAGCGTAAAGACGGACGATTTGTTAATGCGGGGATGATGGCAAATGCATTCGGGGCTATTACATCAGATCAGCTTGATGACGGTCGTGTTGTAAGCGGAATCGGGGGACAGTACAACTTTGTGTCAATGGCCCATGCTCTTCCGGACGGCAGACTTATTATGATGATACGAAGCACCCGGAACGAAAAAGGGGAAGTTAAATCTAACATAATGTATAATTACGGACACTGTTCAGTCCCCAAACACCTTCGTGACATACTTGTAACAGAGTATGGTATTGCAGATATCCGCGGTTTACCCGATTCAAAAATAGTCGAGGAGATCCTTAAAGTGACAGACTCCCGTTTTCAGGATGATATAATTAAAGAAGCGAAACTTCACGGAAAACTTGCTCCTGAATTCGAACTTGCACAGGAGTATCGACAGAACAATCCTAAGAGACTTGAATCTATAATCAAACCGTTCCAGGCCGATGGACATTTCGTGGCATTCCCATTCGGAACAGACTTCACAGCTGAGGAGATAGCAATCGGCGGTTCACTTAAAGCTCTTACAGCCAAAAAGAAACCTGCAATTATCAAGGGACTTATTAAAGAGATGTTTAAATCAATACCTCCTCATGCAGAGCCTTTCTTAAAGAGAATGCAGCTTGATAAACCAAAAACACGTAAAGAAAAACTAATGCGCAAAATTGTTCTATCCGCAATGAGAGCAAACGGCAGAATTTAAATCCAACCACACTCCCCCGGTCCCTCTATTTCTCAACAAAGAGAGGGACCGGGGGGTTTTAATAATTAATTATCATAAATAATTATCGGACAAAGTATCACTCTTTATTGTTGATTGTGTTTTTTTGCGAACTTTATTCCCAACAGTATTTAATGCAGTTTTCCGACCTTGTGTTATAAAAATATGCACAAATAGCATGCCAAATGTCAGAATTTTTAATAAAATTTTAAAATAAATATAAACAAACATAATTATTTTTGACATTTAATAAGATATACTTTAGAGTTGCTTCACCATTTTTAAATAATGGGGAATTGAGCAGACTTAAATGGCAGATGGAAATGATTATACTGTAAAAAACAGTTATATACTTAAACCACGCCGCAGAATTGTAACTAATCACAAACTAGTAAAATTGTTCTTTGTTGTCTTGAAGGTGCAGAGAAGAACAATTTTACAACTTATTTTTAGTTGCTACAAAGATTCAATACTCACAATATCCAAAAAAAATATAAAGAAGCTTAATTTAAATAATCCGGTTCAAACCTTAATTACAAATTAAAAACTCAAAAGCTGACAGTGGTAAACCATACGGCAGGATGATTTAATAACTAATCATAGCCAGGTTTGAAAAAACTGCTGTCATAACCGACTGCATCGTCAGTGATCCGATTTTTATTGCTGATGCTTTAGTCTTAAGTTGCAGGCTCACTAAAATCAAAATTACGGGGTAAATAATGAACGGAAAAACAGGTGTAGTTTACAATGATGTAAAGAAGAGTGTTGATGATGTTATCAATTATGTTGGTAAAGACATCACATTCGCCATGACTCTGGGATTGGGTAAACCGATTTTATTTATTAACGAACTTTACAGAAGAGCCAAGGAAGATCCGACAATAAATCTTAGAATTGTAACGGCTCTTTCCCTTGAACGCCCTAAAGGAAAAAGTGAACTTGAAAAAAGATTTATCGAACCTCTCGCGGAAAGGGTTTTTCACGGAACTCCTGAGTTTCAATACATGCTGGATTTCCGTACAGGGAAGATGCCGAAGAATGTTTCTATTTTTGAATTTTTCGGTAAGGCAGGTTTAAATCTGAAGAGCCCGCACGCTCAGCAGAACCACCTCAACTCAAGCTATACTCATGTTGTACGTGATGCTATAGATTTTGGAACAAACGTATTCGGACAGCTTATAGGATGCCGCAAGGTCAACGGTAAGATGGTATACTCCATGGGCTGCAATACAGACATCTGTATTGAGACAAATGAATTACTTCACAAGAAAAGAGCAAACGGTGAAAAAGTAATGATTGTCGGAGAGGTCAATGAGCAGATGCCTTTTATGTATGGAGATGCGATTTATGATGCCAAGCTCTATGATCATCTTCTTCATGGTCCTGAATTCAATTACCCGCTGTTTGGACCACCAAAAGATTCTGTAAACATAAAGGACCATGCAATCGGTCTCCATGTCAGCACACTGTTTAAAGATGGAGGGACCATCCAGGTTGGTATAGGGGCGCTTGGTGATGCGATAGCAGCGGGACTCAACATGAGACAGAATGAAAATGCGGAATACAACAGAGTACTTGAAGAGACCGGTATTGCTAATAAATACAAGGATCTTATTTCTGAACTTGGAGGGACTGGAACTTTTAAAGAGGGACTTTACGGTTCATCTGAGATGTTCGTAGATGCGTTTATGCAGCTATATAAATCAGGAGTTCTTAAACGTAAAGTTTATGAAAGCATCCCACTTATGAAATTATTGAACGCAGGTAAAGTCTCTTCAACAAAAATTCCTGCAAACATTATCGAACTTCTTCTTAAAGAAGACGGTATACATGAGCGTTTGAGAGAAGATGAATTCAAAATGCTTACTTACTTCGGTATACTGAAAGAGGATCTTAAGTTTAAAGACGGCTTTATTATTGATGGAAAGACAAAATATTCTGCAGATTTCTCAGTCGCTAAAAATTTAACTGCGATTAAAAAGCTTATAGGGAAAGAATTGAAAAACGGACAGGTAATACTTGGTGCATTCTACCTGGGACCACGCGCTTTCTATAACGATCTTAACGCAATGAGCGAAGAGGAGAGAATGCAGTTTGGAATGTCGGGGGTTGAAAAAGTTAATCAGCTCTATGGGGATGAAGTTCTCAGATCTCTGCAGAGAAAAGATGGACGATTTGTCAACACAGGGATGATGGCAAATCTTATGGGTGCCATAACATCAGATTATCTTGAAGATCAGCGGGTTGTAAGCGGTATTGGCGGACAGTATAACTTTGTCGCCATGGCGCATGCTCTTCCCGACGCCAGATGTATCATGATGCTTCGAAGCACAAGAAGCGTTGCCGGAAAAATCAAATCAAGCATATTGTATAAATACGGACATTGCTCAATTCCAAAATACATGAGAGATATACTGGTAACTGAATACGGTATTGCGGACCTGAGAGGTAAACCGGATTCACAGGTAATTGAAGAGATGTTAAAAGTAACAGATTCACGCTTTCAGGATGAACTGATTAAAGAAGCAAAACTTCACGGTAAACTTACTCCGGATTTTGAGCTTGCTTCGGAATACAAACAGAATTTCCCTGTAAAAATTGAGTCATTATTAAAGACTTTCCAAACCGATGGACATTTTGTACCATTCCCCTTCGGAACAGATTTTACTGCAGAAGAGATTGTAATCGGCGGATCACTAAAAGCTTTTAACGGAAGAAGAAAGACTGAAATACTAAAAAAAATATTTCTGGAACTATTCAGATCAATCCCTGTTATAGCCGAACCTTACATCAAAAGAATGGACCTTCATGAGCCGAAGAGCCGTAAAGAAAAAATAATGCGTAAAGTTGTAGTGGCAGCACTTCGAGCGAATAAAAAGATTTAAAGATTACAGCCTTCCCCATCTCACCATGGGGAAGGTGCCCAACGGGCGGATGGGTAGGGAATTGTATATGGACAACCTGTATATAAAATAGTGCGGATAAAGAAACTTCTCCCGCCCCCACTGTCACGATGTGACATCTCCCCCATAAAAAATGCTACTCATTACCCTCATCTCTTATTTTTAACTGTAAATCATCCCGCGAAGCCCCCGCACCCCCAGAGGGGGCAAAGCAATAGTGATTAAAACGAATGATTATAATGAGTTTACATGCAGAATTGCATATTAAATAGGGGGCTGCAGTGAATATACGATGATTAGATAAAAAATGGGGGAGAATATATTTAAAATAATATTTTTTTATTCTTTCTTCCTCAACGAAAAACCCTTCTTCTGTATATAGTCATATCTTACATTTGTTCCCGGCTGATAAACCATTGCCATTATGGAATCCTGTCCTTCTTTAATCGAAGAATATTCTGCGAAGTCAAGAGTCCGTATAACAGCCTCGAAGACACGAAGAGCCCCTGAATGATCACATAACACAACCCGTTTCCCGAGATTTGATCTCATTAGATCCGCAAATGAATGCGCAATCCGCCAATCTGCTTCTATAAGTGTTTCACCTTCAGGAAAGTGATAGAACCGGTTTTTAAAAAGCTCCTTCGCTGTTTTTTTCTTTTCATCATCCGTTCCATCCATAGAAGGACCGTAAACTTCGAGCATTTTTTTATAAACATCATTTTTAAGCTTATGAGTAAGAGCTCCATACTTCTGAGAATTCAATCCGAATAGCGGTGTAAATGTAATATCAGCAAATCCGGCTTCCCGTAAAAAGCACGCGGCAGTCTCTTCAGTATTCTCACTCTCACTTCCATAGACCTGAACAGGATTTTTCGGGGAGGATCTCCATAAAGGGTACCCCTCTTTTACAAGGAGATCCGCCATAACTTTAAAATCCTTCCCAAGCTCTTTTGCTGTATCAACACCCTTCTCTTTCAGTTTGTTCCCGAGAGATCCGCTTAAACGCTTATTATTATTCCATGTATCCCAGACTCCCGAGCCGACAAATTCAGGATTATCACCTCCAGACTCATGTATAGATTTACCGTGACGGATTGTAATCATCTGTGACTGATTCAAAGGAACATACGCTTCG
>JBBRFT010000170.1:0-7722 GCA_038241375.1 Spirochaetota bacterium | reverse complement strand
TTGATTGATGATATTGCAGACACTGCGGGATCGATATCAAAAGCGGCAGAAGCATTGAAAGAGAGAGGGGCTAAAGATGTTTACTGTCTTTTTTCTCATGCTGTTCTTTCTGATAAAGCTACAGAAAACTTAAAAAGGGCTGAATTTAAAGAGATAATTTTTACAAATTCAATTCCTCTCACTGAAGAAAAAAGACTCGATAATATGAAAGTTCTCTCCATCGCCCCTCTGTTTGGTGAAGCGATCAGGAGAATACATAATGGAGAATCTGTAAGCTCTCTTTTTATATGATTTTTCAGTTTAGAATGGTAATAATAGCAAGTGTTAATAAAGGGGTAATTTAAATGAGTACAAAAACTTTAACAGCAGTGGCAAGAACTGCAACAGGGAAAAATAATAACAACAGGCTAAGAGTGGAAGGATTTATTCCCGCTGTTGTATATTCACATGGAAAAGCTGAGGCTATACAAATACAGGAAAAAGAATTTTTGACTCTTTTTAAAGGGCATATTTCTGAGAGCGTTATTTTTGATCTTAAAATTGCCGGAGAAGAAGATTTAATGGCATATGTCAAAGATTTTCAGAGACATCCTGTAACAAGTAAAATTCTCCATCTTGATCTATTTAAAGTAACCAGAGGTGAAGAGATTAAGACACACGTTCCTATCGAACTATTAGGCACTCCCGCTGGACTGAAAATGGGCGGAGTATTGAAAATTGGAGAACGTGAGGTAATGATTCACTGTATGCCTAGAAATCTGCCTGAAAAAATATCCATTGATATTTCAAAAATGGTGCCGGGAGACGTCATTCATGTAAGTGATATTCAACATGGTCCTGAATATGAAATATTTACTACTGGTAACAATGTTGTTGTAGCTGTTGAAAAACCTAAACTTGTTGCTGAAGAAGATGAAGAAGCAGTTGTACCTGTAGCTGTAGAGCAGGAAGAAGCCGGGAAGGAATAATTCTTCAGCCCGGGAATTAAAATTTTTATGAAACTTTATAACCGGCTGAATGTCTAACAAGAGTCGGTTAAAAGTTTTCTAAAGGGGTATATTTATTGAAATTAATAGTCGGTTTCGGTAATCCGGGCGAAAGATTTGCAAATAACAGACAGAATATCGGTTTCAAAGTAATTGATATTGTGGCTAATAATGAGAATATTGAAGTTCGGATTAAAAAGAAAAAATCTATAATCGGCCGCGGTAAAATACAGAAAAATGACGTAGTACTCCTCAAACCTCAGACTTTTGTGACTCTAATTGGTGAGTCGGTTTTATACATAGCTTCATTTTTAAGAATTAATGTTAAAGACATTATCTGTATCGTTGAAGATTCATCTCTTGATCTTGGTGAACTCAGGATCGATTATCTTCAGTCCGATCTTCATCATGCAGGTGTTGATTCCATGGCAGTTGCTCTCAAGTCTGAGAAGTTCGCAAAAGTAAGAGTGGGAGTCGGAGAGTGCCCCGAAGGGACTTCCATGGAAGATTATCTTTTGCAGGATTTTACTTTTGAAGAAAACCTTCTCCTTATAGATATTCTTAATAAAGCAGAGCAGGCTGTGCGGATGCTTGTAACTAATAATATTGAAGACGTTCAGGAGAAATATAATCCTGAAGGGGCTCCTAAAATCAAGAAAAGACAGGTGAAAGCTATTCATATTGATCACCGAAAATCTCAGAAAAACAGCTAGATCCCTTATCCGGCTCATTGTTTAACTTTCATAAAGCTTCCAACTGCTATTTAAACTAATCATTTTCATTCAGTAGATTCTGATCTGCAGATATACGTTATATCTGCTGTACTGACGTACGGCAGGTATAATACAATTCTAATTAAAAAGCCAGGAAACCATTATTTACAGAATTCGGGGTTAGAGTATCATTAATTTTAATTCTTTAACCTATATTTTAGTGTTAAAATAGAATATTATATATTCCCATTGCGTCGTAAATTAGAAAATTTAATGCTTTTTAGCTGTTGCGCTATTTTGCAACTGTTCAAAAAACATTGGTTAGTTTGCTCTCCGCTGCACCGAAGGCTCGGTTGATATAAAATGTCATCGGGTTATGGGGAGATACGCTATTTTAATGGTAGCGGATTCATTTTTTCTTGACTTTATCTATTCAGTAAGTATTATAATTTAGATTCAATGAAAAGTATATTTTCATTATTTTTTCTTTAAATAGGATTCGGGGGTTTTTATGCTTAGAAAAAGGTTTTTAGCTTTATTTATCATTATAAATATTTTTGGCGCATTAAACGCAGGGTATTCTCAAACTGAAGAGAAAAAGTATAATCAGCAATATAATCCTGTGTCTCTTATTAAAAGACTTAGTTATGAAAATTTTAAGAATATTAAACTTCTCCGTTCAGCAATTCTGAATTACGGCGGCGGTGAGGCTGAAGTACAGAAGCTGATTGATCAGTATGCCGACGCAACTGCACTCTATTTTGAAGACAAAATTGATGAATCGGCAATTATATTCAGTGAAAATGAAAAAGAGATTTTCAAAATAGCCAAAAAAATAGCAGGCGATTACAGGAAAGATTCTTCTCTGTTTTTAAATAAAGGCATTAAGAGGAATGTTCAGGTATCGATTAAGCAGGAAATTGAGGGAAAACAGCGTGATGCTGTTATGGATAAGTATCTGGATAATGCAAAATCAGCGAATAAACGAGCAAGTACAATTCTGGATGACTATAAATATTCAAATGAAAAGAATTCAGCCTCTGCTCAGAGAGTGATTACATCTATTTATTATTACAGGCTGGCTAAGCAGAATCTATTTCTTATGTATCAGGCTTATATTGAACCAATGAAGCTGGACGCAGATAAAAAGAAGGATAGAGAGATGAAAGATCAGCTTTTTGATAAGATGATTAAAGAGGACTATAAAGCGGATTATAAGAAAGATCTTCAGGATAATAATAATAAAGTTTATACGTCTATGGAGAAAAAAGTCTGATTATAAAGGAATAATAATCTCCTCCAGCTTGAGCGCTTGCAGAGATAGGATTCTTATTTCTTTATCTCTGTGAGTAAGCAGGGTGATTAATCTGTTTTTTGTTTTATCATCAATTTTATATCCCTTAATTTGTTCCAAAGCAGCTTTCAGCAGGTATAAGCTGCTTTTTTTATTGTTTATAATTTTTGATAACTCGCTGTAAATTAGCGGGTCTTTAATTGTCAGATTTGAAATACATGCCAGCTTGATAGAAACATTTTTATCTTTTATGGCATTTAGAATAATATCGATATATTTAATTTGAATTTCCGGATCGTTTATTTCCATTAGACCTTTTAAAGCAGCTTCTTTAACAAGCCAATCCCGGCTTTCTAATCCTTTGATAAAAGTAACCTCATTGCTGATATTCCGGTATTCCCCAAGAGCGGAGTAAGCATAATACTGTACATTAGAATTGATATCTGTGAGTGCAATCGATCTTATTTTTTCTTTAGCGGCAGGAGCTTTTATCGGTCTTAAAATCTTCAGGGCTTCTATTCTTACAGTGGAGTGTGAATCGTCCAGAGCTTTTATCACAAGAAGTATTGAATTTTTTGCATAAATTGAATCTGAATATTTTGAAATGTTTTTGATTGATCTAAGTCTTATTTCCCAGTTATCTGAGTTATAATTGTTTACAGCGGTCTTTATATTATCCTGAATTTCAACATCATTTTTAAATCGGTCAGTACTACTGCAGCTGATCAGGAGTAAGATATTTATAATGATGATTAGTATTATTTTTATAAGGTACATTTTGTCCCTATTTTTTTTCAATAAAAAACCAGTCTGCCGCACCGTTCGTTTTGTTGTATTTTAGTATCCGTTCATTCTCTTTTGATAAAAAGTGTCTCTTGAGCCAGGATGTTCGCAGTGTTTTTTGAACATTTACAGGAGTTATGGGTGGTGTGTTCTTTTTTAAAAAAGACTCATAACCACTTTGTATTACATATGCTTCGATTATTGAAGGGTCAATATTGGCAAAACCTGCTTCACCTTTATATACAAAAATTCCGGTTTCATCATAACCGGTAATAATACTCATGGATGCAGACACAGATTTTATAATTGCTGTTCTTGTTTTTATAACTAAAGACGCATCAAAAAAATCATTTTCCTGAATAATTTTAAACCGTCCGTAATCGGAAAAAAAGCTGGTTTGAGTTTTATTTCTCTTATTAATTATACTTAAAATAATCAGATCAGTTTTGTCCAGAATTTCTACTGCTGTACCGTCATTAAGCAGAATGGAAGCTGAAGATTTTTTACCGGTCTCGATGCGGTCTCCTGCATAGATTAAAAGGTTATCTCTCACGCACTCATCTGAGTCGCAGTTGATATTTGTTTTCTTTACATTACCGTTCTTTTTTACCAGCTTTCCGATGCTGTTGTTTTGTGAATAAATAACAGAAGGGATTAGAAGTATTAAAAAAATAAAGTCTAATAAATATTGGTTCTTCTTTTTCATTTTAACTTATTTCACCGGTTTTTATAAATAGATTCGTATTGAATCAGATACTTCTTTGTTCTGAAAATATAATCTCTGGTTTCATCAAATGGCACAAATTCCGAGAAATAATCGATATCATTGTTGACGGGCCTCTTAATCCATCTGTTCACATTACCTGCTCCGCCATTATAAGCTGCAATCAAATATTCTATATGGCTTTTATAGTACTTGTCAAGCCAGGCAATATAATTTGTTCCGAATTTTATAGAAGTACAGGGATCAAGTAAATTAAATTTTGAAAGTCCAAATTTTTTTGATATTTCTTTTGCCGTCCTCGGCATGAGCTGCATAAGACCCGCTGCACCGGCTGGCGACAAAGCTTTGTGATTGAAATTGGATTCTACTTTCATCATTGAAAGTATTAATTCAGGCTTAACTGAATTAATACTGCTTTCTTTTATAAGGCATTCATTGAATGCATATGGATAAAGAACTTCAGCATATTCACGGGGTATAAGAGATAGATTCTCCTTAAGTTTCAATAGACTTAAAAGTCTGTAGCCATGGAGTGTGAGTAAATTATAATTTCGATGTTTTTTTGAGTAAACTAACAGTGCAAGAGAAAGATCTTTCTGAGCTTTTAAATCATCATTAGGGATAAGTTTAATCTCCCGGTTTATGGCATCTATATCACCTGCATAAAAGTAAACTTCTATTCGATCAATTAGTGATTGATATTCACTGATGTAAACAGGTTTTTTAATCAGATCAGCAAGTTCTTTGTAGGGGTCTGTAATATTTGAATTGAACTGTTTCATCCTCTGTAAATGGAAAATATCATATCCGTTTTTAATAAACAGAAGAGTATGAAATAGAAGCATTTTATTTTCATCTTTTCTGATCACAGCGTTTTTGAACTCTTTTGTTAGAGATGATATATCCTGTTCATCTGTATATTCTTTAAGTAGTGATAATGTATGATATGAATCGGGATTATTTACAGCAAATTCTTCAAGAAGGTTAATGCTGTATCCTGTTTCAACTTTTTCAGGATTAATTTTTTTAAGCCAGAACCTGGAGTATGGAGTATAATTGTTCCCCGGATAGTCAGCTATCCCCTTTTTGAAGTATTCTGCTGCTTTTACCTTATCTGCTTTTTCAACATAGAATCGGCCTATTAACCAGATAAATCGTCCGCTTAAGTCATTTTCAGGGAATTTTTTTATATAAATCTCCATGTATTTAATAAATTCAGGGTTCCCTTTTTGTTCATAATAAAAAGAGAGTCTTGTTAAAACTCTTTCAAGAATTCCGGTATCCGAAGAGGAGATGAGTTTGTTATAAACTTTTACTGCTTCATTTATTTTCCCTGTATCCCAGAGAATATTTGCATGTTCAATCAGCAGATCTTCGTAACCGGATTTATTTTCTCTTTTTTTAATAAATGCTGAAGCTTTGGATGAGTTTTTCCTGCTTAGTATTTTTACAATTAAAGTTGCAGTATCTGAGGATTCCTTACTTTGGAAAGCTTTCATGGCATAAGCATAAGCTCTGTCGTAGTATCCGGCATCATATAGCGCAGCAGAAAAAAGAATCTCTCTGTCCGGGGAGGCGATTTCGATTTTCTTCTCTTTTAAAATATAAAGTAATCTTTTAGCCGCAATTGTGTTTTGCCATTCTTCGCTATTAGATTTTATAACATCAAAATATGATTCTAAAGCTTTTTGGGAATCACCGGCAGATTCATAAACGGACCCAAGTCTCAAGTATAATAGAGTACGGGAATTATTATCATTATACAGCAAAATGTTTTTCTGAAGCTCATCTATAGCATCTTTGTATCTACCGAGTTTAACAAAAGATTTGGATTTCAGTATAATTGAGTCTCTGTAAAGTGAAGAATTATTTTGAGTAAGCAGAGAGATGAATTTTAATACATAGTCATGTTCACCGTAATTGTAAAAAATAGAAGCAATATGATAGACTGAATCGTTATAAAAAATACTTCTATCCTCTGAGGATTCCGTAAAAAGATAAATCGGATCGGGGAATAGTCTTATATTGAAATCATATTTTTTATCAAAACAGCTGTTTGTGTAGTAGAGCAGGGCTTTTTTTAATTCTTTTTTATCTTTGTAAGCACCTGCAAGAATATAATTACTCTGACAGTTTTTTGTTTTTTTAATGAACTCTTTTATAATAAGATCAGGTTTGTTGTAAAAAGCTTTTTCCGATAATTCGACAGATAATTCGTAATCCGTTACAGATCCGGCGCATGATATGGATGTCAGAGAAAAGATCATAGCAGTAGTAATAAATAATAAAGCTGTGATTCTTTTAATCATCAGTTTTCCATCAGATAGTTTTTATACTCAGGTATTTTATCAAGTTCAGGGTTGGATATAAATTTATCATATACAGAATCGGGATTTTCAATTTTATAGAAATTATCAAAATGGATTTTGTTATATTTTTCCTGATTTTCAGGAATATATTGATCTATAAGATTTTTAACAGTATCGAATTTATTATAGTTTATTCTTCCTTTTTTTTCGGGAGGAATTCTGTTTTCAATTAATGCTATTATTCCGTATCTTTTGCAGTACTTGGCATTTTTGATAGCTTTTACATATTCATAAATTTTAATTGAATAGTTTTTCTCGGGAAGATTGTCGGACATAATCATTACTTTTTCAGCCCAGTCGGCAGAACGGTATCCAAGAGACATATATTTTTTTGAAGCTTTATTTCCGGCTTTAAGAACTTCAGGTGCAATTTCATTAAGGATAAGTTTCGCATTTTCTATTTCACGGACTGCAATTATTCTGAATAGTTCAATAAGAATCAGCTGCGTAGTTCTAATTTCATTCATAGCTGGATTAAATGCGAATTTCATATACAGTATACGTGATATCATATCCCGCCTTGCTGCTTCAATAAAAAGAGATCTCTCCGCTTCGGTACCGCTGTTTGTAATAGTTGTATTTATAAAATTAAAAAAATACCTGTTATCTTTGAGGCATTTTTCTGAATGTCTCTGATTCCCGGCACTGAGACTCGATTTAGTTCTCTGAGAAAATAATGGCTGTGTCAGTAAAAGCAGAAGGACTAATATTAATGAAACGCTAGCGGTAATTTTTTTAGAGGTCAAAAATCATCCCCTCCCGTGCCAGGAGAATTTCAGTGTTAACATCTGATAAAAGATTTGCGTGTTCAAGGGCAAGGAGATAGTTTTCCTGCAGTATATCATCTGAATAA
>JBBRFT010000169.1:0-7745 GCA_038241375.1 Spirochaetota bacterium | reverse complement strand
GGAAAAGCTTAATGCTGAACCACTTCCGTTACAGATTCCAATCGGATCTGAAAGTTCCTTTATCGGAGTGGTAGACCTTGTTATAATGAAAATGCTGATATGGGATGATCCAAGTGGAAAGGATTACAGGATTGCCGAAATCAGTGATGATCTTAAAGATACTGCTGAAATTGCCCGCGAATACATGATAGAAAAACTTGCTGATTGTGATGAATCTATAATGGAGAAATTCCTGGAGGGAGTTGTACCCGAGGAAGAGGATATAAAAAAAGCGATACGAAGTGCCACAGTTAATGCGAAGTTGTATCCTGTATTTTGTGGCGCCGCATTAAAAAATAAGGGTATACAGCCTCTCCTTGATGCTATTGTTGACTATCTTCCTTCGCCCAAGGACAAGCCTCCTATTGAAGGTCATGATGTTAATGATCATGAGAAATTAATAGTACGTGATGTTGATGATAGAGAACCATTCTGCGCACTTGTTTTTAAAATTATGACTGATCCGCATGTAGGCAAACTGTCGTATATGAGGGTTTACTCCGGTACTTTTAAATCGGGAGATCAGGTCTTGAATGTTTTCGCCGGTAAAAAGGAACGAATCGGTAAATTTCTCAGAATGCACGCTAATCACAGAGAGGAGATTGATGATGTGTCTACCGGTGATATTATCGCTGCGGTCGGCTTGAAGAGCGTAAGGACAGGGGATACTGTAACATCATTAGATCACCCGGTGCTTCTGGAGAAGATGATTTTTCCTGAACCGGTAATATCGATTGCTATTGAACTTAAATCAAAAGCTGATCAGGATAAATTGAACCTTGCTCTTTCAAGGCTGGTAGAGGAGGACCCCACTTTCAGATCCAGTATTAATGAGGATACCGGTCAACTTCTTATCTCAGGTATGGGGGAGCTCCATCTTGACATTATCGTTGACAGACTTCTGCGGGAATTTAACATTCCGGCTAATGTCGGAAAACCTCAGGTTACATATAAAGAGACCATTACGGCAACAGCTACATCTGAGCATACTTATGATAAACAGATGGGAGGGAAAGATAATTTCGGTCATGTTAAAATAATAATAGAACCGTCAGAATCAGGAAAAGGATTTATATTTAAAAATAACCTTTCATCAGATGCAATACCTGAAGTTTTCATTAAAAGCATAGAATCCGGTTTAAATGATTCTATGATGGGGGGTGTAATTGCCGGATATAAAATGGAGGATATAACCGTTACATTGATAAAATCCGAATTCAACGAATTAAAGTCAACTGAGCTGGCCTATAGAATTGCTGCCAACATGGCTTTAAAGGACGGGGTAAGAGAGGCGAAGCCTTTCCTGATGGAACCTGTTATGAAGCTTGAAATAGTATCTCCTGAAGATTATACCGGAGAGATTATTAGCGACCTAAATTCAAGAAGAGGTAAAATAGAGAATATCGATTTTAAGGGTAATCTTAAGGTTATAGATGCTTTAATACCTTTATCTGAAGCTTTCGGTTATGCAACAGCGGTAAGATCTATGAGCCAGGGGAGAGCAACTCACACCCTCCAGTATTCACATTATGATCTTGTCCCTGAATCTGTTATGAATAGAATACTTGGAAGAATGACCGGATTGGTATAATATTTTATTAATGAAACCATACCAAAGGGTAAAAGCCTTATTCTCTGGGATATATTCTTACTTCACAAGTAAGTTTCATATTTTTATTAAATTTCACAATTACTTGTGAATTATTTTCCAGCATGTGACGGTTGAATAAACAATAAGAAAGTGCTGATTTTAATGGCGTGACACCACTCACTTATGAGTTACTCGTATTCTATAAGTTTTTTGTTTTAAATATGGATTAATTTAATTATTTCATATTTTTTGTTTTACAAAATTTCTTTTGTTTTAGACAGTGACATTCATGTGAAATTTTCTGTTTTGAAGCGGGAAATTGCATTTTTGGGGAATATATCTGTTAAAACGTTATTTATTTTAAATAATGTTTAAAATTGGTAAATTTACTTGACAGAATAACGAGTTTTTTTTTATTTCAAATACTCAGTATTCAAATGTTAGCGGATTTACTATGTCTATGTAATGCAATTCTTGATATTGCGTGATTTATAATATAATCAAAAGTAATTATGAATTAAATTTAAAAATTAGTAAGGAGAAATCTAATGGCAAAACAGAAATTTGAAAGGAACAAAACTCACGTAAATGTTGGAACAATAGGTCATATTGACCATGGTAAAACTACTTTAACTGCTGCGATAACAAAAGTTTTTCATGCTGCGTATGGTACTGGTAAGGCGGTAAACTTCGCTGATATAGATAACGCACCTGAAGAGAGACAGCGTGGTATAACAATTGCTACTTCTCACCAGGAGTATGAGACTCCGAAGAGACACTATGCTCATGTTGATTGTCCGGGACACGCGGATTATATAAAGAACATGATTACAGGTGCTGCGCAGATGGATGCTGCTATCCTTGTTGTTGCTGCTACTGATGGCGCTATGCCGCAAACAAGAGAACACGTTCTTCTTGCTCACCAGGTTAACGTTCCTCAGATGATAGTATTTCTAAATAAAGTTGATATGCTTGATATTTCAGATAGAGCTGAAATGGTTGAGCTTGTAGAGATGGAGATTAGAGAGCTTCTTTCTAAAAATGATTTTCCAGGTGATGATGTTCCTGTAATCCCGGGTTCTGCTCTTAAAGCTCTTGAGGCAGCCGATGCAGGAAATAAGGATGATGAATGGTTCCAGACAGTAATAAAGCTCGGAGAAGCGCTTGATACATATATAACTGAACCTGTCAGAGCAAAAGATAAACCTTTTCTTATGCCTATAGAAGACGTTTTTTCAATCACGGGACGAGGAACTGTTGTTACAGGAAGAATTGAAAGAGGACTTGTTAGAACAGGGGATGACGTAGAGATCATAGGTTTTGTTGAAACAAAGAAATCAGTTTGTACCGGTGTTGAGATGTTTAGAAAAATCCTTGATGAAGGATTTGCAGGTGATAACGTTGGATGTCTTCTTAGAGGCGTTGCTAAAGAAGATGTTGAGAGAGGACAGGTTCTTGCGAAGCCGGGCTCAATTCTTCCTCACAAGAAGTTTGCAGGAAGAGTTTACGTTCTTAAGAAAGAAGAGGGTGGAAGACATACTCCTTTCTTCGGAAACTATCGTCCTCAGTTCTATTTTAGAACGACTGATGTAACAGGAACAATTCAGCTTCCGGAAGGAGTTGAGATGGTTATGCCTGGTGATGACATTGATGTAACTGTAGAACTTATCACTCCGATTGCGATGGAAGAAGAGTTAAGATTTGCGATTCGTGAAGGTGGAAGAACAGTTGGAGCAGGTGTTGTTGTTAAGGTTCTTGAATAAGAATTAAAGTTTTTACAATATATAATCGTCAGGTTTAATCACCTGGCGATTATTATCTATAAATGTACAGGGTGAAAAAAGTGGGAAAGTTAGCAGGGCAACGTATAAGAGTAAAGCTAAGGTCGTATGATGCAAAACTCCTGGATCAGTCAGCGGAAAAAATTGTTACAACTACAAATAGAAGTGGTGCAAAAATTTCGGGGCCAATTCCACTACCGACAAAAATTGAAAAGTTTTGTGTACTCCGATCTCCGCATGTTAATAAAAAAGCACGAGAACAGTTTGAGATCAGAACTCATAAAAGATTGATTGATATTATTGATCCTAACTCAGATACAGTTGAAGCATTGATGAAGCTTGAACTTCCAGCGGGTGTATCCGTAGATATTAAGTCTTAATTAAAGTTGATAATTATAAGTAGTACATTTCTGCTTCGGGAATAAATGAGAAACTTTCCGTTACAGTAAATAAAAGAATTTATTTCGATAGATAGGTTAAGGTGATGAAAAAGGCACTATTCGGTAAAAAAATAGGCATGACTCAATTTATAAAAGAAGATGGTACAGTTATTCCTGTGACTGCATGTGAGTTAGCTCCATGCGTTGTCGTTCAGAAAAAAACTGTTGAAAATGATGGTTATTCAGCATTAAAGCTGGGATTTGTTGATCAGAAAGAGAGTAGGCTTACAAAACCTATTGCTGCGGATCTTAAGAAAAAAAATATAGCTCCTAAGAGACATTTTGGAGAAGTAGAAAATTTCGATGATTCTCTGGAAGTTGGAAGTGAAATCAAATGTACTATTTTTCAGGAAAATGATACAGTTGAAGTGACAGGTATTTCTAAAGGTCACGGTTTTACCGGTGTTATTAAGAGGTACGGCTTCGGCGGTGGTAGAATAACTCACGGATCGCATTTCCATCGTTCACCAGGTTCAATTGGTGCACACACATATCCGGCAGAAGTCTGGAAGGGTAAAAAGATGCCTGGGCGTCATGGAAATAAAACAGTTACTGTAAAGAATCTTACAATAGTTAAAATTCTTGAAGATAAAAACATTGTTCTTATTTCAGGAGCAATTCCAGGTAGAAAAGATACGCTAATTAAAGTAACAATTGCGAATTAGGTGAATTATTATGAAAGTTGATAAATATTCAATCGATGGGAAAGTAGTAGGTCAGGTGGAACTTTCTGATGAAATTTTCTCTACAGAAGTCAATGATGTTTTAATATATGAATATATTAAAGCTGCCAATGCTAATTTAAGGCAGGGGACACATTGTTCAAAAGGGAGATCCGATGTTAGAGGTGGTGGAGCTAAGCCATGGAGACAGAAGGGAACCGGTAGAGCAAGAGCTGGTACATCAAGATCTCCGATATGGAGAGGTGGTGGAATGATTTTCCCTCGTGCACCAAGGGATTATACAATTACACTCCCAAAAAAGATTAAGCGTGCTGCTTTTATTTCAATATTTTCGCAGAAAGCAAAAGAGGGTGCTGTGAAAGTAGTTGAAGATTTTAAAGTTGCTGACGGTAAAACAAAAAATATAGCAAAAATTGGTAATGCATTATCAATAACAAAAGGGATTCTGGTTTCCGGAAACCCTGACGCGGAAGATTCATTACTGAAAAGAGCTATTAAAAACATACCATGGTTCAAGTACAACCATGTAAGCAGGATGTCTGGTAGAGATATATTCTTTTCGAAGGAAATTATTTTTACTGAAAGTGCTCTCGCTCAGATAAATGAAAAATACGCGAAGGTGAAGTAAAATGAATTCCAATGATATAATAATAAGGCCTATTATTTCAGAAAAGACAACTGAGTTAATGGAACAGCATAAATATGTGTTCCAGGTTGCCAGAGATGCAAATAAACTGACTGTAAAAAAGGCATTAAAAGATTTGTTCAACGTGACTCCTGAGAAAGTAAACATTTTAAATGTCAGGGGAAAGAATAGAAGATTAAGATTCAGAGTCGGTAAGAGAGCAGCCTGGAAAAAAGCGATAGTTACGCTGAGTGCCGGTGACAAAATAGAAATATTTGAAGGTCAGTGATTAAGAATTGTCACTTAAAGGATAAAGAAAATGGGAATTAAAAAATTCAGACCAATAACACCTAGTTTAAGGTATAAAACTGTACTCGACAAGAGTGACATTACTGAAGATAAGCCATATAAACCTCTAACTAAGGGGAAGACTGGTGATTCAGGAAGAGGCCATAAAGGTCAGATCACTATGAGAAGACGTGGGGGTGGTCATAAACGTAAACTCCGTCTTATAGACTTTAAAAGAAATAAATTTGGAATACCGGGAAAGGTAGCATCTGTAGAATACGATCCGAACAGATCAGCTAATATAGCTTTAATATTCTATGTTGATGGAGAGAAAAGATATATAATTGCTCCTGAATCACTGAAGGTAGGCGATAAAATCGAATCCGGAGAGTCTGTAGAAATTAAAGTCGGGAATGCTCTTCCTTTGAAAAATATTCCGCTTGGTGCAAATATATATAATATTGAGCTTCACAAAGGAAAAGGCGGTCAGCTTGTAAGATCCGCAGGAACAACAGCTGTTCTTGCTGCTAAAGAGGGTGATTACTGTCTTGTTAAACTGCCATCCGGTGAAATAAGAAAGATTCATAAAGAGTGTTATTCAACAATAGGTTCTGTAGGAAATAAAGATTATATAAATCAGACAATTGGTAAAGCTGGAAGATCCAGATGGCTCAATAAAAGACCAAAAGTCAGAGGTGTAGTAATGAACCCGGTTGACCACCCGCTTGGTGGAGGGGAAGGTAAATCGTCAGGTGGACGTCATCCAGTATCACCTACAGGTGTACCTTCTAAAGGGTATAAAACCAGAAAAAAACATAAATACAGTGATAACTATATAATTAAGAGAAGGAAGGCTTAGTATGGGAAGATCAATTAAAAAGGGACCATATGTAGATTCTAAGTTATTTAAGAAGATAGAAGAGATGAACTCTACTAATTCTAAAAAAGCTGTTAAAACATGGTCAAGACGATCTACTATATTTCCCGATATGATAGGCCATACGCTGATGGTTCATAATGGTAAGATTTTTATACCTGTCTATGTTTCAGAAAATATGATAGGACACAAACTTGGTGAGTTTTCTCCAACCAGGACATATAGAGGCCATACAAGTAAAGATGATAAACTGGCTAAGAAGAAAAGGTAAAGAGGATTAATTATGGAATCATCTGCTAAATCAAGTAATAATAGAATTTCTGCATCAAAAGTGCGTCTTGTAACTAATGAAATAAAAGGATTTTCATTACCTGAAGCTATTGATGTTCTGAAACATATGCCTCACAAAGGGGCAAAGATTGTACTCAAAACTCTAAGTTCTGCAGGAGCAAATGCAAAATATCTAAATCCTGATATAATTGACGAAGCTTTATTCATAAAGAAGGTTGCTGTTGATGAAGGGCCTACGATGAAGAGATTTCAGGCAAGAGCTAGAGGTCGTGCGGGTAGAATAAGAAAAAGAACCAGCAGTGTAACAATTATATTATCTGATGAAAATTAATAGATAGGTAAAGGAATAAAACAATGGGTCAGAAGGTAAATCCAATAGGTATCAGGTTAGGAATAAACCGAACATGGGATTCTGTTTGGTATGATGAGAAAAAACAGTATGTTGTTAACTTACATGAAGATATCAAAATTAAGAAATTTGTATCAAAAGAAAAGAAAAATGCTGGAATAGCAAAAGTTACTATTGAAAGATTTCCTGACAGAGTTAATGTAAATATAAATGCTGCACGTCCCGGCGTTTTAATTGGAAAGAAAGGCGCTGATATAGAAGATCTCAAAAATCAGCTTCAGAAACTAGCTTCCAAAACGGTATATATAAATATAGTTGAAGTAAAAAAACCTGAAAAAAACTCAAAATTAATTGCTGAGCAGATTGCATCGCAGATTGAAGCTAGATTTCCGTACAGAAGGGCTGTTAAACAGGCGATTACAAATGCAATGAGAAGCGGAGCTCTTGGAATAAAGGTTATGGTTTCAGGACGACTGAATAACGCTGAAATGGCTAGAACAGAATCTTTTAAAGAAGGGAGAATTCCTCTTCACACTTTAAGAGCCGATATTGATTATGGTACTGCAGAGGCTCTAACTTCATTTGGTTTAATCGGTATTAAGGTTTGGCTGTATAATGGTGATGTTTTAACCAAAGATCAGGAAGATGAAGAAGATAAATATTCTGTAAAAAGAAAAACCCGATAAAGTTCGACGGATAAGGTGAATTGCTATGTTAATGCCAAAAAGAGTAAAATACAGAAAGGTTATGCGTGGCCGAATGGGCGGACTTGCTCAGAAAG
>JBBRFT010000168.1:0-7747 GCA_038241375.1 Spirochaetota bacterium | reverse complement strand
CCGTCTCTAAGATATTTCTCTTTCAATAAAGTCCAATCGTCTCTTTGAGTAAAAAACATACCTCTCTCCGGGTGAGGCATCATCCCTGTTATACGTCCGTCAGGGCTGCATATTGAAGCAATATCGTTCATCGAACCATTGGGGTTAAACGGAAATTCAGAATTCCCTCTGGATCCATCATCTTTTATATATCTCATTGATACAAGATTTTGAGATTCAATTTTTTCGATAATATCTTCAGGAGCATAAAAATTACCTTCACCGTGTGCAACGGGAATATGCATCCTTTCTATATCTTTTGTAAAGATTGAAGGTGAATCTTTTTCAATCATCACGTTAACCCACCTGCACTGATATCTGAATGAAGCATTATATTCCAGTGCAGCCTGTGCATTACCATCAAAGCCATTCAGGATCGGCAGCAGGCCGAGGTTCACAAGTACCTGGAATCCGTTACAGATCCCAAGAGTCAGCGTGTCTCTCTCTATAAATTTTTGAATTTCTTCAAATAGATTATTTTTCATTCTATTTGCCAGAGCTTTCCCGCTTCCGGTATCATCACCGTATGAAAATCCTCCGGGAAAAACAAGTATTTGATAATCATCAAGAATTCTGCTGTTCTCAATAAGATCATTAATATGAATAATTCTTGCGTTGGAACCTGCAGTAGAAAAAGCGAAAGCTGTCTCCTCTTCACAGTTTATTCCATAGCCGGTAAGAATAAGCGTCTCAGGTTTTGCCATTTGTAATTCCTTAATATTTTTTTAGCTTTTTCTTATAATTATAATCAATTTCACGAATATCGGTGTTTATTATTTTTTTACCGGAGATCCCTTCAATGATAAATGAGGATTCTTTTTTGATAATTCCAAGAAGATGACATGGAAGATCATTGAAAATATTTTCAAATTTATCTTTATTTCCAGGATTAACAGAGACAAGAAATCTACCCTGTGATTCTGAATATAAAATAATATCGTTTCGTTGAATAACATTATCTTTAATACAAGCAAGTTTTATTTCGCACCCCATAATCCCTGCTGCAGCTGATTTGGCTGCAGCCACTGCAAGTCCGCCTCTTTCGATACTTATACAGGAAGCGACAAGTCTTTCATCGACAGCTGTTTCCATTGCTTTGTATACTCTTTTTGAAAACTCAGCGTTTACCTTAGGAATATTGGTTCCGGTGAATTTTTCTCCCTGTTCCTTTTCACCCATAAAAGCATTGTACTCACTACCTCCGGTTTCGTCACCAGTATTTCCTATCAGGTAAATTAAATCGCCGGGAATTTTAAAATCGATAGTAACAGCTTTAGTAATATCTTTCATAACTCCAATGGAAGATATAAGAAGAGTTGGAGGGATTGATATATTTATTTCGTTAAAGTTTTCATCATATCCTTTGAAATCATTAAACATGCTGTCTTTCCCTGAGATATAGGGAGTTCCGTAAGCTACGGCAAAATCATAACATGCCTTCGCTGCCTGTTTCAGTTGCCATAATCTGAATGGATTATTAGAATCGCACCAGCAGAAATTATCAAGTATTGCAAGATGATCGATAGATCCGCCGGCTGATATTGCATTCCGCACTGCTGTATCGATTGAGCAGGCCGCCATCCAGTATGGATCAATTTCGCTGTATGAGGGGTACAATCCCTGTGATATAACAACACCTCTAAGTGAATTCAACAACGGTCTTATTACCGATACGTTTGAGTTTACTCTTCCTTTACCCTGAAGAGGTTTGGTTACTGAATTACCCTGGACTTCATGATCGTACTGAGAAGAGATATATTCAAAACTGCAGACATTTAAACGTGAGATCATTTTGTGGAATACTTCATTGTGATCTTCCGGTTCACGGAAAGCTGCAAACTTTAAAGGCGAATCATTTTTTTCAGTAAATAGATTACGTTTCGGAAGTCCGTCATGGAGGAAGTCGAGTTTAAGATTAAAAATTTCTTTCCCTTTATAATTCACAACACCCCTGCCGGATGATGTAAACTTTCCGATAACTGTTGCTTCCACTCCTCTTTTAGTCATAAGGGAGATAAATTCATCTTTTTTATTATCAGGGACTGAAAGAGTCATTCTTTCCTGAGATTCGCTGACCCATATCTGCCAGGGAGAGAGACCGTGATATTTCAGCGGAATACTCTCAAGGTCTACAACAAATCCTCCACACTCCTTCGCCATCTCTGCTACAGAGCATGACAAACCACCTGCTCCGTTATCTGTAATGGAGTTATATAATGCCGCGTCTCTTGCCTCTTTCACAATGGCATCGGATAATTTTTTCTGAGTAATGGGGTCGCCAATCTGAACTGCAGTTGCCGGACTTCCGGAGTATAGTGCTTCGGAAGAAAAAGTTGCGCCGTGAATGCCGTCCCGTCCGACTCTCCCTCCGACTATGATTATATTATCACCTGGAAGAGCGCTCTTTTCTACCGATGAACGTCCGGCAGTTTTTTTCGGCATAAGTCCTATGGTCCCGACAAATACCAGGGGTTTACCTTTGTATTTATCATCAAAGTATATAAATCCTTGCGGTGTGGGAATACCTGAAGTGTTTCCGCCGGCGTTTACACCATGTACAACTCCCTCCATGATTCTTCGTGGAGAGAGGAGTTTTGAATCTTCAGATTTATTTTTATATACAGGGACTTCATCTTCAGGGTCAGCAAAACAGAATCCGAAACGGTTAGCCACGGGCTTTGCACCCATTCCGAAACCGATAGAGTCTCTATTTACTCCGACAATCCCTGTTATAGCTCCGCCGAAAGGATCGAGAGCGCTGGGGCTGTTGTGAGTTTCTACTTTATCAGATATAATGTAATCATCATCAAAATCTATGCCGCCTGAATTATCAGTGAATACAGAAACACAGAAGTCTTTGTCGCCCTTCTCTTTCCGGATTCGTGCAGTAGCTTCACGGATGTAGCTTTTATAAATTCCACCGGGAGTGTCGTCATCAATTGCGGCTGCAAAAATTGTATGTTTGCAATGCTCACTCCACGTCTGTGCGATAGATTCGAGTTCAATATCGGTGGGTTCCCGTTTCTCTTCATTGTTGAAATATTCTTTTATGACATTCATCGATAGCATATCAAGTGCAAGGGGGCCTCTTCTCGTCCCGTCGGAATTGGCAATTCCTTCTCGTCCTAAAAGCTGCAGTGATTCATCGTCAAGATTAAGGTCTACATTGTCAACACCTGAATTTTCAGAGATATGAACGACAGGTATTTCGTAACCCATTCCATTATTAGAAATATATTGTTCTTTTGAATAAATTTTAATCCTTTGAATAAGGGGATTGTATAACTCTTTCCCGATCGAAGATATTATATCTTTATCTAATTCACCTTTAAAAAAATAGCAGGTTGTATAAAATACTGATTTTTCCTCATCAAATTTATTTTTAAAAAAATCCTCCAGAGATTCTCTTACTGTATGAGATATGTTATCTGTAACACCTGGAAGAAATCCGATCTCTATGCAGTAATCAAAGTTTTCTGGATTATACGGCTTATTTATATAATAACTCTGCGTAACAGGTTGAACGAGTGTTTCTGCCGCTGATTTTATACTTTCTTCATCAACTTCAATATCTATTAAGTAATTATCCGCAAGATAAACATTATTGATAGAATATCCAAGGGATATAAATTTATCTCTGACAGCGATACCTCTCGGGTCGCTTTTTTTATAAAAAACTTCTATTCTAAATTTTGCAGTGTTTGGTTGTGGCATAAATATTCTCCATTTAAAGGATTTATTAAAAATAACACCGTAAATGTCCACAATTTTTCACATTTTAAGTGAATGTTGGATGAGTTGCTATTTATTTCAACCGTATGTAAAGCATACGTACTCCCGAAAATAGTTCACTAAAGTTAGATGCAAATTTTCAAAAATGGATATAAAATTTTTCTTAACATCTTCAAGGATTAATTAGCAATAATAGAGCTTTTGTTGCCAAAAAGTATAGGACTTATTGTTTATTTTTTTTTAAATTTTTTTAAAATAATTTGACTTATAATGTCATTAGTAACAAAAAATAATTTATATTTACAAATTATATTGTATTTATTTCAAACAAAAAGCGAGGTTTTTTAATGCTCACAGTCGAAGAAAACAAGGTGGTAACCTTCGAATATACACTTACAAACGACAGTGGAGATATTCTTGATAGCTCTGCAAAAACAGCACCTCTTGAATATCTGCACGGGTCAGGAAATATTATTCCCGGACTTGAGGCTGAACTTAACGGGAAGAAAGTCGGAGATAAATTTAAAGCATCAATTGAAGCTGAAGATGCATACGGCTTAAGATTTGAAGAACTTGTTCAAAAGATAGAAAAGGAAAAGCTTTCACATCTGCCGAGTATTGAAATTGGGATGCAGCTTCAGGCATATGATGAAGATGGAATGCAGATTCTTACTGTAATCGAAGTTTCCGATACTGAAGTAACTCTAGATGGCAACCATCCTTTAGCAGGCGAAAAACTTCATTTTGATGTCGAAATTATTGATATCAGAGAAGCAACTGAGGATGAAAAAGAATTCGGATTAAACGGCGGAGATGATTGCGGCTGCGGAGGCGGATGCGGATCTGATGATTCTAAAAGCGACGGATGCGGCAGCGGTTGCGGCGGATGTTGTTAATAAACAATTTATAACTATTTAGAACAAGGGGCTTGCGCCCCTTGTTCTATTCATCCCTGCTACTTTATAATTCCTGCAAAATATTTATATATCATCTCATTTTTTTCCACTGAATCAGATTCTGTTATTATTCTGAAAATCGGCTCTGTATTTGAAGATCTTAAATGTACCCAGCCATTTCTGAATTTCTCATTTTTTTTAAAATCTATTCTTAAACCATCTATAGCGGAAATTTTTTCATCTTTAAATTCATTCCTGATTTTGAGGAGTATTTCATCTACATCAGATTTACCGCTTAAAGTAACCTTACCTTTTTTCATGTAATATTGAGGCATATCTTTCATGATTTCAGAAATTGTTTTCTTTCTTGATGCCATCATTTCAAGTATATATGCAATCCCCACTAAACTGTCACGCCCCAGGTGAACTTCTGGAGAGATAACACCTCCATTACCTTCGCCGCCGATAACTGCATTACGTTTTTTCATCTCTTCGACAACATTTATCTCCCCGACTTTAGATCTGAAAAAAGGGACTTTATATTTTAAAGCTACATCTTCAATTGCTCTTGTTGTAGAGAGGTTTACTACAACACTCCCGGTTTTCTTTGAAAGAATATGTTCTGCAGCAAGAGCAATTGTATATTCTTCACCGAGAGGTTTCCCTTTTTCATCAACTATTGCAAGTCTGTCCGCATCGGGATCCTGGGCAAATCCGATGTCTGCTTTATGTTTTAATACAGCTTCTGATAACTGTTTTAGATTTTCAGGCAGAGGTTCCGCGCCTCTGGGGAAAAGACCATCAGGTTTACAATTGATTTCTGTTACTTTACAATTCAGCAGTCTAAGAAATTCAGGAGTTATGATAGATCCGGCACCGTTTACAGAATCGACAACAACATGAAATTTTCCGCTTCTGATTTTTTTCAGATCTATTACTTTTAATATTTTTTCAAGATGAATTTGACCCGCGTTATTAATAGTGGTGAGTTTACCGACTCCATCCCACTTTTTGAATGAAGCGGGAGCCTCCATAAATTTGAAAAGTCTATTTATCTCTGCGGGAGTAAGAAAAGTCCCCTGTCTGTTTATGAGTTTAAGAGCATTCCATTCAACTGGATTATGAGAAGCGGACAGTACAATCCCTCCATCAGCCTTTAACTCTTCAACCATAACCTGAACAGTCGGTGTGGGGACTATACCTAAATCAATTACTTTACATCCTGCAAGAAGCAGTATTGATACCAGATTCATTGAAACTGCTTCGCCTGTAGGCCTGGAATCACGTCCCACTACTACAGTCCCATAACCGGCAAATTTTGCAAAAGCTGAACCGGCAGAGATAAGAAGTTCCGGCGTAAAGCTTTCACCGACTATACCTCTGATCCCTGAAACACTTTTCATTAATGGAGACCCCATTTAACTTCTCCTGCTTCTTCGCGATTTTTTTCTTTTTACTCCACCTTCAGTTACTCTCTCTTCACCTTTATCTTTTTTTTCATACGAGGGCTGCATTGGAATCCCGCCGGAACCGAATGGATCTACGTCTGTATGGAATTCCTGTCCAACCGGTATATGAGAAGGAGCCGGATTCTCTTCAACTCTTCTTATTTCAACTTTCATTAGGAATTCGATTATCTCTTCTTTGAGGTTACCGATCATTTCAGTAAATATTCTTGAACCTTCAATTTTATATTCTACAAGAGGATTTTTTTCACCATATCCCATTGCCCATATCCCGTCTCTCAGCTGGTCCATGGCAAGGAGATGGTCTCTCCATTTGTTATCAATTACCTGCAGAGAAATGAGTCTTTCAATGATTCTCATATCCTCCGGACCATTTTTATCTTCTCTTTTCTGATATAATGATTTAACTTTATCTTCCATTACGTTTACAAATTCGGCATAGGATAAATCAATAGGGTTTATTTCATCATAATCCAGCTCTACTGTGAATTTCTGTTTAAACCAGCTTCTGAGTCCTTCCAGATCCCATTGTTCAGGGTGTCTCATCCCGTCGGAGAAAAATTCAACTTTCCTTTCTATTACAGCTCTAAGGTAGCCTTTAATCTCTTCAGATACATCCGTCCCGTCAAGAAGATCATTTCTCTTTTTATAAACGTAAGTTCTTTGAGCATTCATAACATCGTCATATTCAAGGAGATGTTTTCTTATCTCAAAGTTTCTACCTTCAACACGTTTCTGAGCACTCGCAATGGCTTTAGAAACCATACCGCTCTCAATCTCCTGCCCTTCTTCCATTCCGAGTCTATCCATAACCCGGCCTATTCTTTCAGAACCGAAAAGACGCATAAGCTCATCCTCAAGAGAAAGATAAAATCTTGATGAACCGGGGTCACCCTGACGGCCTGAACGACCTCTCAGCTGATTGTCAATACGGCGGGCCTCATGACGCTCTGTTCCCAGAATATGAAGTCCGCCTGCTTCAACTACCTTTTCGTGATTCTTAACCCATTCCCGACCGTTTTTAACTATTAAAAGAGCCTTATTTTTATCCTGTCCCTGCATCTCTTCGATCATTTTTTCTGCAGAGTCAAAGTCGGAAATCATAATTTTATATTTAAAATCTTCCCATAATTCTTTATTCTGAACAGCTTTATGAGATTCGATGTCATCATTGTAGGATTTTTTACCGCCAAGTACAATGTCGGTACCCCGGCCAGCCATGTTGGTGGCAATAGTAACTGCACCCGGTCTGCCCGCTTCAGCAACTATCTGAGCTTCCTTTTCGTGATATTTCGCATTAAGAACATTGTGTATTATCCCTTTCGATTTAAGCAAACTGGAAAGTTTTTCAGATTTTTCTATTGAAATAGTACCTACAAGGATCGGTCTCCCTTTGGCACTGTATTCTTTTATTTCCTCAGAGATTGCGTTATATTTTTCTCTTTCAGTTTTGTAAACACGGTCGGGACGGTCGTTCCTTATTAGCGGGAGGTTTGTCGGTATTACCGCGACGTCAAGTCCGTAGATATTTATGAATTCAACTGATTAAGTCTCAGCTGTACCGGTCATACCAGAAAGTTTTTTATACATAAGGAAAAAATTATGGAATTTTAT
>JBBRFT010000167.1:0-7787 GCA_038241375.1 Spirochaetota bacterium | reverse complement strand
GAATCTTAAATTAAAATCAAAATACGGGAAAAGAGATGTATTCAAAGAAGATAACATACCGGCGATTGAAAATGCCATGATCAAGGGTGTGGAGCATTATTATGACCTTTTTGAATATCTTTATACAACTGAAACGCGATTGTTTCAATACTATTTAGGATGCCACTCACATGACATATATCTTCTTGATGTTGAAATTGAAAAAGGGACAGATGTATTATTTTCAACATTGATCGATGAGGTAATTAAAGATAATTATAAGTGCAATGATAATCTTGTTCGGGAACATCTGGAATCATGGGTGGGTACCGAGGGTTTTCAGCGTTATAATTATGATACATATCAGAAAAATATAGGTTTTAGTCATGCGACCGTGTCTGCCGGAGATGAAGAGTTTATACATTACATAACCGCGGGTACAAGTTTCATCGAAGACGAAAATGGCAACCGGATAGTTATTCATATCCCAAAATTCACATTGCATTTGGATGGGCTAATGGGGGGGAGATTAAAAATAACTATTCTGGTAAATGGTCAAAATACTGAAGCCAGGGATTTATGTTCTTATTTTATTAAAAAACTTTACAGCCAGTTAGGCATAAAAATTAAAAAGAAGTCTTATGCGCTTAATCCGAAATTTCTTCCGTACCAGGTTGAACAGCTTTCGTGGGACAGTCTTAAAATACCGGCTGATCTCAGGGAAGAGATTAATTTTCATATCACCGATTTCATTTCACATATTGATGAATTCAAAGAAGCCGGCATCAGGGCATCGCGTGGTATAATAGTATCAGGCCCTCCCGGTAACGGCAAGACCATGCTTGCAAAAATTTTATGCACCAATACCGAGGCTACATTCTTTTATGCAAAACCAGGAGATTTCAGTAATAATTATGGTGATCCAGGGATTGATGCACTTTATAGAACAGCGTCAAAGAATACACCTGCTATAGTTCTGTTGGAGGATGCTGATATATTTCTTCAAAAACGGACGTTCAATATGAACAGCGGCAGACTCAGCGAATTTCTCAACATCATTGATGGTCTCAGGGATAACAGCGGTATCATTACCATAATAACGAGCAACAATCCCGAGCTTCTTGATGAAGCAATAAAAAACAGGCCTAAAAGATTTGATGTAATCATTGAATTTCCCAATCCGGCGCTTGAGCAGCGGAGAGAGATACTCATTGATAAGATTCAGAAGTATCTCCGGCCGGATGATATCGGACTTATTGATGAAGGAGCTGAAAAGTTTGAAGGATTTTCCGGTGCGCATATCTGCGAGTTCGCAGAGCGGCTTATACTTTCAAAAATATACAGCAGCAAGGAGTATATAGATATTGAGATATTCGATTCTGAAATCAGTAAGTACGGTTTTACACCGATGACGAAAAAACCGATAGGTATAAAACCGTGACTTGGATCGGGATCTGAATCTGGCATATAACCGGTCTTCAATGACCGGTTATAATAAATATTAATACTAAAGGAGAACAACATGAAATATCTGATTAGTATAACAGCTGCATTGATAATTTCTTTCTCACTATACGCTGAGACTACCTCTGAAATATTCGTATACACCAGAGAGGGATGCGGCAGATGTGAGTTCACTATAAATTATCTGAAATCACATAACATTACCTATACTGAATATCCAATAGCGGATGTGACTAATTACAACAGGCTGTGTGAAATAATTAGCAAGTCAGGTAAAACAAATAATGGCTTCATAAGGACGCCTGTAATTATTAAAAACGGAATTGTTAATTTCAATATCGATAATCTCGAGGAGTTTGTTAAAAATCTTTAGTTGAAGATAGATCAAGGGAAGAGGTGATCAATATTAATACTAAAAGAATACTGGTTGAACAGATCGATGATGAAAGGCAGAGCCCGGCATACTCTAACTTTGACGCATTCAGTGACGGATTTTCAAGAGGCTTTTCGATAAAGGGGCTCGGGTTCACTTTACTGGTGCTGCTGATAATTTTTGTAATATTGTTAATATTATAGGAGCAGCCGGGTCTATATCGAAGAGATAAGGACCAGCGGGATAAGCTTTATCTTTTGTCTTGTTTATGAATTAAGGGGAGTCCCAATAGCTCAATATTTACAGGGTCAAAGGGGCGGTAGCCCCTTTAGAAGCCCCGCAAGGCTCTCTGCAGTTTCAAAAACGGAGTTTTTGAAACGCCCTTAAAATAAAAATAGGAGACCACTATGAGAAATAAGTATTACACTCTTGATACAATGGGTACGGCAGATAGAAAACAGTTATTTGAAGCAGATCCAAAAACTTATGTGTACAGCGTATTGCACGAAATCGTTGATAGATCTTTTGATCTGGTAGAAGCACATGAAGATGAGTTAAGTGCCTCCTTTCATGAAACACTGCCATTTGAAGTACTAACCCAGCTGCTGAACTTTATGTCTGGAGTTTATGATCATGATGAAATTTTTGAAAACATCCGGAATATGGAGCAGTTACTGAAAGAACAGATGCTGCTCCGGAAAATTCAGTAATAACCGTGATTCATTATGTTAACCACCGGTGAGGTGTAACACATGTGGTTAACATAGTTTTTAAAATTTTTTGGTATATACCGGAGGTAAATTTATTATGAAAACTAACAGACCGGATATCGCAAAAGCAGCGGGTATGTTTACAGGTGCTGTTGTTTGTTTTTTTGCCGTGAAATTCATTATTTTATTCTTCGCAGTCCTGACATTGGTAATGCTGTTTATCAAAAATATTTAAAGTGAGGGGTCAATGGATAAAAAAGAACAGGCGTTATTATATAATAAAGCGATTAGAGAAAGCTATATTTCAGACCCGGATAGAATTGATGAAGAACATCAGATTAAAAGAGCAAGACGGGCTGATTCAATGGGTTATTACGCAAGAAAGTTCATCGTAGGTTATATGTGGGGTTATTTACTGGGTGTTCTTTTAGGTATATGGTTTGTTTATAAATTTCTTTTTGAACCATTTCTAATACCGTTATATCAGGCATTCATGGGAATAAAATAGGGGGCATTATGTTCAGGTTATTAAAAAGCATGGCTATCTTCGGACTAAAAGTTCTGTTGATTTCTTACTTAGCTGTTCTATTTGAAGAATTGCTTAATAAAATTATAAATTGGATTTACTATAAGATCAAAGGTATCTCCTCAGAAGAAGTTGAAAATATTAAAATGGAAATGTTTTATAAAAGACATGGCGTTCAATGTCCTGAATGTCTAAAATGGTTTCCTTCTTCATTCAAAAAATGTCCTTTATGTAATAAGAGAATGTCACTTCTTCAACCACTTGATATATCCACTTTAAGAAAATATTTATCTTAATTTGTATCCATTTGAATACATAAGAATTTTTTAAAGCCAGATACTCACAGTATGTCTTTTCGGATCTATATGATGATAATACCTAAGCCTTTCCAGATTTTGTGATACATATATCATAGCCCGGAGAAGATAATTCCAGTTGAACCTATATTTTTATTGACAGAATACCCCTTATGTCATTATATGCAACATATTGCATATAAACTGGAGGGTTCATGAAAGTATTGATTTTGAACAGCGGTGGGAGCGATTCGGCTATTAATTCTATTGTGCGCGATTTAAAGGATACACTCTCTGGACATGGTGTCGAAACCGGAGAGCTGATTCTCCGTGATATGAAATACTCTCCATGCCGCGGATGCTTTAACTGCTGGGTGAAGACACCGGGACGCTGCGTGTTTAAAGATGACGGTGATGTTCTCTGCCGAGAGGTGTTGCACTGTGACTATGTAATTATTGCATCTCCAGTAATAATGGGTTACCCTTCAGCTATGGCCAAAAATGCTCTGGACCGGATTATTCCCCTGATTCACCCCTATCTCGAAGACATCGACGGTGAAGTTCACCATATGAAGCGCTATGAAAAATATCCCGTAATGGGTCTTCTTCTTGAGAAGAGCGGGGATACAGATGATGAGGATATTACAATAATAACAGAGATCTTCGAACGTGCCGCGCTCAATCTGCAGAGCCGTCTTGGATTTGTAAAACTGACAACTTCACCGGTAGAGGAGATAGCAAATGAAATTATCAATAATTAATGGATCACCTCGCGGAGCATCGGGGAACACAGAAAAATTGCTGGAGCATTTTATTAATGGTTTTAATGAAACATCGGGAAACAGCGTTGAAAGCTTTTACCTTATCAAGGAGAGGCCTGACTTTGAAAAACTAAAAAGAGTTTTTCTTGACGCGGAGATTCTCATGATAGCATTTCCTCTTTACGTTGATGCTATGCCCGGTTCGGTGAAGGAGTTCTTCGAATCGCTTGAACCGCTTGAAAATAAGCGTCCCGATTTACGACTTATGTTTGTAATTCAGAACGGATTTCCAGAAACTTATCATAACAGATTTGTTGAGAGATACTGCGAAAAGCTCGCGAAACGTCTTGGCTGTATTTACGAGGGATCGATCTGCAAAGGGGGATGTGAAGGACTTACAGTTCAGCCGCCTCAACTTGTAGAGAAGGTATTTTCCGGTTTTAATAATATTGGAAAGTCTTTTGGTGAAACAGGAAAACTTAATCCTGAAGTACTTTCAAAACTTGCACACCCGGAACATTTAAAACCTGAAAATATGAAACTGGTTATACCCATGGTTAACAATTTTTTATGGGATGGAATGCTGAATAAGAATGGCGCAATGGATAAAAAGTTCGATAAACCTTTTGAGTAAGGGAATTACTCCCGCCCCTATCCGCCCGTTGGGCACCTTTCCCCATGTGATGGGAGAAAGGAGAGCTGGGAATATTTCGTATCTCCTCTCCTCCCATTAATGGGGGAGATGCCCGGCGGGCAGAGGGGGCGGGGAGTCTGATCCTTAAATCATTGTACACCTTTATTCTAAAAAATATAAATCCACTCTTTCGATTTTTTTTAAAAATCTTCTCTTTTTACTGGAATCTCATTGCTGAAATAATTAAGTTAATCTATATAAATATATGGCGGGATAACACTTTAATTTTTATCCCCTGAATTTTTTATTTAAGAAGATAATCCGGAGATGATTTTGGATAAGAATAGGACTATTCTGCTTGTTGAAGATGAAGCAGTAATATCGATAGCTTTAGCACGCTCTATCAAAAATTTTGGATATGAAGTTGTTACTGTTAATAACGGTGAACGGGCAGTTAAAGCTTGTATTGAAAATGACTCAATTAATTTTGTACTGATGGATCTTGATCTGGGTGCCGGTATGCAGGGACCTGAAGCAGCGGTCGAGATTCTTAAATTCAGAGATTTACCTGTTGTTTTTCTTACATCACATTCGGGACAGAAGATGGTTGAGAGTGTCCTTGGTATTTCTCATTATGGTTATGTAATGAAAAATACCGGAGATTTTCTTCTTAAGTCATCAATAGAAATGGCATTTCAGCTTTTTGATGCTCATGAAAAAGTCAAGGCGAGCGAGGCAAAATTTAAATCAATTATTGAGCTGGCCCCGGATGCTATTATCCTCGGAAATTCTGTGGGGATAATAACCGGTGCGAATGAACGGGCTAGTGAGCTATCAGGATACAGCTATGATGAATTGATTGGTGAAAGTATACAGCTTCTTTTTACGGAAGAGGAAAGGAACCGGGTTCCTTTAAGGTATGATCTGCTTAAACAGGGACTGGTTGTGCGAAATGACCGGATTCTCACAAGAAAAGATGGTTCAACAGTTTTTATCGGAATGAATACAAAGATGATGCCCGATGGTACTTACCAGGCTTTTATCCGTGATATGTCCGAGCGTAAAGTAGCAGAGGATAAACTTGCCTCAGAGAAAGAACGTCTTGCCGTTACCCTTCGAAGTATCGGTGATGGTGTCATAACTACTGATACGGATTGCAATATCGTAATCATGAATAAAATTGCAGAAGAGCTTACCGGCTGGAGTCTAAATGATGCAGCAGGGAAACCGCTCTCTGATGTCTTTAATATTATAGATGAAGCAAGCCGCTTGCGGTGTGAAAATCCTGCCGAGATAGTTCTTCAAACAGGGTCAATAACTGAAATTGATAATAATACTATTCTTATTTCACGTGATGGTGTCGAGCGAATTATCTCTGATAGCGGAGCTCCGATAAAAGATAATAATAATTCCATTTCAGGTGTAGTTATTGTATTTAGAGATATGACTGAAAAAAGAAAGCTTCTTGATGCTGTCCAGCAGACCGATAGACTGAACTCACTTGGAGTCCTTGCCGGAGGAATTGCACATGATTTTAATAATCTTTTAAGCGGGATATTTGGATATATAGAGATGGCAAGGTTAAAAAGCACTTCTGATAAAGTTGTGATTGATTATCTTGATAAAGCTTTTACTGTCTTTGACAGAGCGCGGGGGCTTACCCGGCAGCTTCTTACTTTCTCTAAAGGGGGATTGCCAGTACGTAAGACCGGAGAAATTTCAAAACTAATAAAAGATAGTGCTGCTTTTGCACTTTCAGGTTCAAATATTTCATGTGAATATGAAATAGATGATGAACTCAGACTTTGCGATTTTGATGAACATCAGATAGCTCAGGTGGTCGATAACATTGTTATAAATGCCAAGCAGGCCATGCCTCTCGGCGGTACAATTCTGGTTTCAGTAAAAAATTATTACAATAAACTTTATCTAAATCCTATTCTTCGGAACGGAGATTACATCAGGGTTTCCATATCAGATACCGGCATCGGTATTCCGCAGGATCATCTTAAACGGATATTTGATCCATTCTTTACGACTAAGCAGCAGGGTAATGGACTGGGACTTGCAACATGTTATTCAATTATAAAAAAACATGATGGATTGATCGAAGCAAAATCAGCTCCCGGAATGGGTAGCGAATTTATAATTTATCTCCCTGCATCGGAGAAGGAGATTGACAGCACTTTGTATTCCGTATCGGCAGGGTTTGAAGGGTCGGGTAAAATACTTGTTATGGATGATGAGGCTTTTATCTGTGATATCTCCATGGAGATGCTGAAGCTTTTGGGGTATAGCTCCGCAGAAGCCGCTGATGGTGAAGAGGCTCTTGCGCGTCTGGCCAAAGCAGTAGAAGATGGCGAACCCTTTGATGGTGTAATCCTCGATCTGACAATACCGGGCGGCATGGGAGGAAGAGATACTCTTACCGGGATAAGAAAATTATATGGCGATATACCGGTCTTTGCTTCGAGCGGATTTTCAGAAGATCCGATAATTTCAAAACCGCAGGATTACGGATTTACAGGGAGTATACGCAAGCCATATCGCAAGGATGAGCTGGCAGAGCTGCTGGGTAAGTTTGTGATTGGAAAAAATTAGGAAGCCCTCGCTCTCCGACCCCTTTATCGGGGTATCCGCTTCACAATAGCCTTCTAAATAACTCGTGGTCAGAATTTTAAAAGTCAATCTGAGAAGCGAGTAATGGTAGATTCAATTAATAAAATAGTATCTTATAAAAAAATTATGAAGGACACTTTGTGTCGTAGTTTGTAGTGTATACTAATGCTTGGACCGGATGAATTTTATCAAATAGTTCTCTATATAATATCGACAAATTCCGCGGCCTATCGGCCACCACCTTTGTTAAAGGGGGATGTTGAGCTTTGCTAAACGGGGGGATTTCAAGTTTAAAACTGAAAAATTATATATAACACAACAATTTACATTTTATAAAGATTTGTTTTGATATTGACACTTATTTCAGAATGTGAATTATATAGGGAAAGTTTTTAATTCCCCCCCTCTCATTGAGGAGAGGGGGC
>JBBRFT010000166.1:0-7792 GCA_038241375.1 Spirochaetota bacterium | reverse complement strand
TCTGTGTTCCGGATGAACCCCCAGGTAGTTGAGCCATCCTCTATGTCCGTCATAACCGGTCATTACTGTGCCGATTATTATATTATCAGATTCTGCGATAAAAAAAAGGTCAGGCTGAAATGACATTTTTAATTCAATATCTTTTTCGGGATCGTTTGACGGTACAACCAATCCGCACAAATTCCAGAGATTTATGACCCGTTCTTTGTCAGAAATATTGAAATTCCTTATTATAATTTCCTTTTTCATGTATATAGTTTACAATTAGCTTCATTATTCTGTCAATTTTATTAAAGATTTTATATTTATGGCAGTTCACGATTGAATTAGACCTTGTCGTTTCAAACGCATGAGAGAAATCTTATATTTAACGTAAGAATATGATTTCTCAGTCGCTACCGCTTTTTCTAAATGACAAATGGTGATTCATATATTGATTATATTGAATATATCTTGTCAAGAATTCTGGAGTATCACGATTTTAATAAGTCATTCCGATCTGGTCGTGAATCATTTTCGGGCGAGCGTATGCTTAGCATACGGAAATGGAGGATTAAGGTAGCTTTGCCCCCGCAATCCTCCATTTTTGGCACAGTTCGAAGTGCTGTGCCAAAAAAAATAAATTACTACCTTCCCGGTTATGCGTTTATATACCGATAAAAGTATTGACATGGAATATGTAATTTAATACTATTATTTAACAATGCGCAATATATAAGGATGGAGAATTTTATGAAAAAAAGACTTTTTATTATGTTTATTATTCTATCGGTATCATCAATAGTTTTCGCAGCGGATGCAGCCAAATATATAGCAGATCTTGATCCGGCTAAGGATGAAAAAACTATTATTGCTGCAGCTGATTGGGTAGGGGAAAAGAAAGAGGAGGATGCTTCTAAAAAGCTTATAATCCTTCTCTCTGACAGTAGAGACATGGTTAGACTTCATGCTGTTATGGCTCTAGGCTATATAGCTGAAGAAGATAATCTTGATCCGCTTCACAATGTTATTCTCACTGATAAAAATGCATCTGTAAGATATGCTGCTGTTCTTTCAGTAATGAGGATAAATAAACCTGACAAATCAGCTCCTGTTTTTCTTAAAGCGAAAGAGACCGAAACTGATCCATTTATAAAAGATCTATTTGCAAAGATGGAAGAAAAGGTAAAAGGTAAATAGTTAATTGAGTATTAAAAATGAAGATGTCAAATACCTTGTATTTGATGTAGAGTCTATACCTGACGCAAAACTTATAAAGAAAGTTAAATATCCCGATGAGAACATTGATGATGAGAGTGCCGTAAGGAGATACCAGGAGGAGATTCTGGCTGGTTCCGGCGGCACTTCTGATTTTATCCCGGTAACATTTCATAATCCTATTTCGGTATGTATTGCTAAAGTAGCTGAGGACTTCTCTCTTATTGATATTGTCAATCTCGACCGACCTGCGTACCGGACTTCGGAGATTGTCAGGCTTTTCTGGCATGGTGTCGAAAATCTTTATAACCATGCAGCTTTTGTAACTTTCAACGGGCGCGGATTTGATATTCCTCTTCTGGAGCTGATGGCTTTCAGGTTCGGGTATTCTGTGAAGAGGCATTTTAAAGATAAATGGGCAGGAAGAAACCGTTACAGCACAAAGCATATCGATCTTCAGGATTTTATGTCTAACTATAATGCAATTCGAATGAATGGCGGTTTGAATCTTCTTGCTAAAGTTCTTGGTAAACCTGGTAAGATGTCCACCAAGGGTGATCAGGTTTACGAAATGTATCTGCAGGGTAAAGTTGAAGAGATAAATAATTACTGTATACATGATGTACTTGATACATATTTTGTTTTTATAAGAACCAGAGTTCTTCAGGGTGATATTACTATCGATAAAGAACAGGATCTGGTTCAGAAGGCGAAATTTTTTGTCTTTAACAATATTGAAAGAATTCCAGGACTTAAGGAATATTATGATAACTGGGGCGACTGGGAGCCCTGGCCTTAAATTGAACTTTTATATAAAAAACCGGAATCTTATAGATTCCGGTTTTTTTTGTAATGATTACTCCTCTTTTTTCCCGTTTATAATTTCTCTTATATAGTTGGAAGCAAAAATAAGGCATGTAATTACTGTAATTATAAGCCAGATTTCTTTACTCACGTTAATTTTTGCGAAGCTGTTTCCAAAATACATTAATACTGTGATTGAGGCTAAAGTTGAAAGTATTACATTTAACAGACTCATTTAAATTCTCCAATTATTTATATTCATTCAGATAAAGTTTTCATAAAGTAATTTTACCGGGAGTTGTACTTCTTCATTTTATCCCGTTTAAGAAAAATTATTTTATTTTTGAGTTTGTAAACGAGGTGTCGGAGAATTTATGAAAAAGTACTTTTACTCCATCTGGGGTATTTATTTATTCTGTTTAAACAGATTATGAATTTTTCTTTAAGTTTTAAAACATTGGTATATTTTATTTCAGGATTTGAAGTGAAGTTGTTCAGAAAATATGAAATAATAATTTTTGTTATAAGCTGAATATTATCCAGTCTGGAAAGATTTAAAAGCGTCTCTTCTGAGTGTTGTTTAATGATCTCATATTTAAGATGGGAGTTTGATATTTCACGTGATACTGATCCGGAGAGAAGTACTGCAAATAATAGAATCAGCAGCTTTTTAAACGGATTCGAAATGTTCTGTTTTATATCAGGTTTCATTGTTTTTTAATAATTTTTTTTAAATCCGCGGTCAGAGTTTAAAAGCCCGGACCGCGGATTAAATTTTATTCACATTCATCGGGTAGTTTTCTTACTGCACCTTTGTCTGCTGAAGATGCAAGAAGAGAGTATATCTGAAGAGCTTTTGAAATTTTCCTGTCTCTTCCGTTAGGTTTAAAAGCATCTTTTCCCTTCGCGATTTCATTTTCTCTTCTTTTCTGAATCTCTTTGTCATCAACGAGCATATTGATTTTTCTTCCGGGGATGTCAATTTCAATAACATCACCGTTGTTTATTAGTGCAATCTCACCACCAGATGCGGCCTCGGGTGAAATATGACAGATCGAAAGTCCGGCCGTACCTCCGGAAAATCTTCCATCGGTTATTAACGCGCACTTTGTCCCCAGGTGCATGGATTTTATATATGAAGTAGGGTAGAGCATCTCCTGCATTCCAGGTCCGCCTTTTGGACCTTCGTAACGGATGACAACAACGTCTCCTTCTTTGATCTCTCCTCCGAGTATTGCTTCACATGCCGCATCCTGAGAAAAGTAAACTTTTGCAGGACCTTTAAATGTGAATAGAGATGGATCAACACCGGCTGTTTTTACAATACAGCCCTTCTGTGCAATATTGCCTGAGAGTACAGCAAGACCACCTTCTATATTGTAGCAGTGTCTGAAATCCCTGATGCAACCTGCGGCGCGGTTTTTATCAAGTTCATCGTATGCTTTATCCTGTGATCCGAACTTGAGGTTTCTTCCGATTCTACCCGGAGCACTTTTATATAGTGATATAGCTTCGGGTAAAGCGGTATCTCTCATAATATCGTACATGTCCAGGGTATCTTTAAGTGATGGTGCATCTACCCGGGGAACAGATGTGTTTATTAATCCTGCCCGATCGAGTTCTCCCATTATTGCCAGAATACCCCCTGCTCTGTTAACATCTTCCATGTGGTAGTTTGAACTGGGAGCTACTTTACAAAGATTCGGTACTTTTCGTGAGAGCGCGTCGATATCATGCATTGTAAAATCGACTTCTGCCGCGTCAGCCACTGCCAGGAGGTGGAGGATTGTATTGGTGGATCCCCCCATTGCAATATCTAGAGACATTGCATTCATAAAAGATTCTTTGCAGGCAATTGATCTTGGTAATACAGATTTATTACCTTTTTCATAATACTCTTTTGTAATTTCGATGATTTGCATTGCCGCACGTTCTGCCATTTTTCTTCGATTCGCGTGAGTTGCTACAACTGAACCGTTCCCCGGAAGAGCCAAACCCAGAGCTTCTGTAAGGCAATTCATTGAATTAGCTGTAAACATTCCGGAACATGATCCGCATGTAGGGCAGGCGCATTTTTCAAGTTCGGCAATAAATTCATCCGAAACCGAAGGATCCGCGCTCATGACCATTGCATCTATAAGGTCATATTTTTTTCCGTCCTTTGCGGTGCTCTCCATCACTCCGGCTTCCATAGGTCCTCCGGAAACAAATACTGTGGGGATATTTAATCTCATTGCCCCCATGAGCATGCCCGGTATAATTTTGTCGCAATTGGGTATGCATATAATAGCATCTACCTTATGAGCATTGCACATGTATTCAACGCTGTCCGCGATTATCTCTCTTGAGGGGAGAGAGTAGAGCATCCCGTCGTGTCCCATTGCAATCCCATCATCTATAGCAATGGTATTAAACTCAGGAGCGAAATATCCCTGATCTTCAATAAGCTTTTTTACAAATCTACCCATTTCATTCAGATGCACATGACCGGGGACGAGTTCTGTAAATGAGTTTACAATGGCGATAATAGGTTTTCCGAAATTTTCCTCTTTCATTCCGTTGGCGCGCCATAAACTTCTTGCTCCGGCCATTCTTCTCCCGGTTGTTGTGGTTTCACTTCTTAAAGGTATTTTCATATAATCCTCTGTAAATTTTATATTTGTATAACCGCATATTTTAATGCGGCGGGTCTATAATCTGTTTTACTACACAAAATATGTAAAAAATATTCCTGCATCGATTTTTTCTTTTCGTTTACTGTTTCGGCTGATTTTATTTGATTAAAATAAGTTTTAATCAACTCTGCTGTCAAGATTTTTTAGATAAAAAATCAGGTTTCATGTAACGGCTCATGAATCGGTGGTATTTTATTTCCGCCGCGCATAAGGCGAGGCGGAAATAAATATTAACACTGGTTTATGATACATTACGGTTTAACTTTGAATACAGCGGCTTAAGAATTTTGCACTGTGTCTTCAGGGGGAGTATGATTCTCAGTCTTTTTTTAATACTTTTATTATATCTTCAATGGAGTATGGTTTTGTTAAAACACCAGAAAAACCGTATTCTTTATAATTAGCCATAACAGGATTATCTGAGTAACCGCTGCTGACTATTGCTTTAATATCGGGATTCATCTGTTTGAGCACGGCAATAGTTTCTTTTCCGCCCATGCCGCCATATATAGTTAAATCGAGAATCACATAATCATATGGTTTGTTTTGTGCTAATCTTTCCGAATAAAGATTTATTGCTTCTTCTCCGTTTTTTGCAGGGTCTACGGTAAAGCCCTGATGCTTCAGCATTTTTACAAGGACTTCAAGTATATATATTTCGTCGTCCATGATAAGCACACTTCCGGTGTTGATATCATTTGGCGTTTCAGAAAAAGTTTCATTTTTCTGAAACGGCGTATTAGCAGATTTTAAATAGATTTTAAATGTAGTTCCTTCGTTCTCTTCTGACATCACTTCAATATAGCCTCTATGCTTTTTTATTATTGAATAAGTGCTGGTGAGTCCCAGACCGGTTCCGTTAGATTTAGTAGAATAAAACGGGTCGAATATCTTATTGATATTCTTTTTGGATATTCCACAGCCTGTATCTGAAATTTTAAGCATTACATAACTTCCGGTTTTAAATGGAATTTCAGGAGATAATTCTTCAACATTTATAGCTTCAATTTTTATTATTCCAGGGGAATTCATTGCCTGTATCGAATTTATTAGCAGATTATTTATAGCCTGACTAATCTGATTTGGATCAATCATAACAGGTTTAAGGTTATCTTCAATATTCAGATCGCATTTTATATCGGGATTTTTGATTATAAACTTGGCCGATTCGTTGATGATATCTGCCAGGGACGAAGGTGAAAGAATTGGTTCGCCCCCTTTCGCAAAAGTTAAAAGCTGTTTAGTCATAGCCGCGGCTCTGTCGATAGCTTTTTCTATGTTTAATAATGTCTCAGCGAATCCTTCGGGAGTGACGACCTGATTCTTCATTATTGATATATTTCCCGAGATACCTGTCAGCAGATTGTTGAAATCGTGTGCAATGCCGCCGGCAAGTATACCAATCGATTCAAGTTTACTCATTTTTATCAGTTCATTGTCGATTTTACTTTTAATAGTAATATCGCGCAAAGCGAGTACTATCCCGTGAGGTTTGTTGTCCAGATTTATTATAGCACTGTTTATTTCGACAATTCTTTCATTTCCGTTGTTATTTGTCATTTTGAATGGAACACCAATATTGTTAAACCGGTATTTATCTGTTACTTTCCCGAGTGTTTCAAAAAAAAGATCATTTGATGAATCACCGGATAGTTTCAGTATCTCTTTAATATGTTTTCCCATGGCTTCTTTATTGGTGATTCCTGTCATCTCTTCGGCAACTTTATTCATTAAGAAAACTTTTCCTTCGATGTCATATGTCACCACTCCATCACCAATTGAGAGTAGTGTCGCCGATAAAAATTCCTTTTCTTTTTCAATTTCTGTGTTTGCAGAGATAAGTTTGCTCTGAGCTGCTACAAGTTTTTTATTCAGAGAGTCAAGACTCTGGAATTGAGTTTGTATTTTATCATATTGCTTTTGGATAGTATTGGATGCATTTTTTAAAGTTGAAATATCTGTGATAATCATAAAAATACCTCTATTGGTCCCTACTGCGAGGTATGATATAGATATCAGCACATTGATTTTTGTATTATCATTTCCTTTAAGAATAGCCTCGAACTGTGTATTTGGAATTTCTCCCGATGATATTTTTTTAATCTGATCATTCACACTGTCAGATGATCCGGTTTCGGAAATGAAGAAATCGTAAACGTTTTTTTTATAAAAATCAGCAGTATCGTATCCGGACATTCGCATCATATTGTTATTTGCAAAAACCGGTATGTCATTGATACAGTACATGATTCCATCGTGTGCTGTTTCAAAAAATAATCTATATCTCTCCTCCGACTCTTTTAAAGAAAATTGAACTTTCTCATTCTCTTTTTTCAATGTTCCTATTTTATCAGCAAGACCGATTGATAAAAATATATCCGCGAATGCAATACCCATCTGATTGCCCCAGTCAGAAATAAAATTATCTCCAATCAGACCTAAACCCCGCAGTGCTAGCAGTAAAACTCCAAGAGAAAAAAAGATCCAGGAACTTGTATAATAAACTGCAAGTTTTTTATCTATTTTAAACATGGGGATCATAATGAAAATAATCAGCAGAGGGGAAATAATCAGAGCGATCATTACCGAGAGTTTTGTTGCAATATTATATGGGGAAAAAATAGAAACAGTGATTAATACGATTATTAAAGCGACAACGGCATTTAGTATTTTATGCATTATTTTCATGTAGATTTTTGTATTAAGAAAAACCTGTGTAAATTTAATGACAAAAATACCCGTCAGGAAAATAAATAAAGGGTGGCTGAAATTTCCCCAACGGATCATATCCGGCCATAGATATTTTCTCGCCATACCATTATGAATGAACGTCACCATCATTGATGAGATTATAAAGAGAGCAAGATAAAGGTATGCCTTATCTCTTGAAACGGCGTAGATAAAAAGATTATAGCAGAGTAGTGCGAGAATAATTCCATAAAAAAGCCAGAGAAGAGTTAACTCCGCGAAGACATTATGAAAAAAAGAATCATAATCCCATGCTCTGAGTTTAATAACAAGAGATCCTTCAGATTTAACTTTAAAGTACAGATCTGTTTCACCGGGAGGGCTTGTAATCTTTGAAGAAAAATTATAATGCTGCATTGGCATAGTAC
>JBBRFT010000165.1:0-7822 GCA_038241375.1 Spirochaetota bacterium | reverse complement strand
TATATATTCAGAGACTGAAATTTCAGGTACAGGGAAAAATTATATAACGGAAAAGAATAGAATAAACGGGATAGATGCCTACACATTCTATATTCAGCTTTATGCTTTAAAACTCCTTACGCATCGTGTGGGAAAAATCCTCTCGGGCAATAACGGAATCGACATCTCACTTATTTACAAGGAAGACAATGATATAAAACAGTGGTCGCACGGTGAATCTATTCTTGAAATTGAAGGATTAAAAAATATTCCATTAAAAGATAATCTTGAAAGAGTAATTAATCAGAATAATATATTTCTATCATCTGTGTATACTTCTAAAGATAAAGACTTCATACGGGGAGAAAAAATAATCAGTGATTACCCGGTTTATCATAAACCAACCGGCGAGGACCAGTTTGTCATTGAGCTGAAAAACCGTACAATCATTGAGCAGACCAGGCTGGAGCAGATTCTGCAGATGCTGTAAAAAAAATCTCCGGTGCGGTTCTGACATTCAGCATGATGACATAAAGACAATTTAAAATTTAAAAACTGCCGAATCACTATCCACCGGTAGTTTTTAAATTTTAAATTGGAATATCCTCAACAGACTCTATCACTCCGCGCATTATATCTTTATTAGTTTTTTTCATAACCAGCTCATCGAGGAGATCATATGTATCATCAATAAGCTCTCTATGACGCTGAATGGTTTCTTCAAGTGCGCCGGTATCTTTTATGCACTCTCTTATAAATCTTACATCATCTTTGGATTTGCCGCTGTTTAAGAATATCCCGGTAAACTTTTCTCGGTCATCTTCAGATAATTTTAAAATTGCATTCTGCACAAGGAGTGTGAGCTTACCCTCCATAATGTCGGAATCATTCGGTTTGCCCGTTTCCTTTTCAATTCCGAAAACTCCAAGAAGATCATCCCGAATTTGAAAGGCGATCCCCAGAGGCACAGCAAAAGCTTCGATATTCGTCATCTCACTCTGACTCTTCTCTCCGCTAAGAATATAGCCCATCATGAGAGGATAAACCATTGTGTAATATGCAGTCTTCATTAGGCTTATCTGCATGGGTGCATCACTCTCCGGATCGATAGAGCGCGGCATGGAATTGAGTGAATCGAGTATCTGACCCCATGCAGTCCTTTCATAAGTTTTCGAAAAAATTTCAAGAAACCGGTCCTTTACATCATGCCGTATATCTGTACTGCTTATTATTTCGATACAACATGAAAACAGTATATCCGCAGTAACTGATGCTATATCCTGGCCGATCAGCGGATTTAATGTCAGATGAGAATACTTATCTCCAAGAAGAATATGGAATGATTTCTCACCTCTACGGAGTTCGGACTTGTCTATTATATCATCCTGAATAAGAAGAAGCGAATGCATAAGTTCAACCACTGCGCCAAGTCTGATGATCTCTGTCCTCTTCTTAAATCCTTTTCTATATCCGTAATATGCATTCAGGAGAAGCAGAGGGCGTATCCGCTTACCATCGCGTAGACAATAATCACCCAGATAACTGAGGATCTCCTTCATGAATCCTGCATCGGCTTCTGAAATTTTTTTTTCAAAAAAGTTCTTAATAAAAACATCAATTTCAGGAACGACCTCACCGGAGAATTCCCTGAATATATCTCTGAAGTTATCCCTTTTTTTCTTAAACATGGTTTTATCCTTTTAAGCCTTCCTCCGGGGATTTGAGGCTTGATTTATTAATGACAAAGTTTTGAATAATTTAATAACACCGTGTTTAATTGCAAACAAAATCTTGACACAAATGAATATCTTTTTTATGAATAAAACAGTCTCTGAAAACTCCACCGAAGGTAATTGTATGCTCGCTAAACGAATTATTCCGTGTCTTGATGTTAAAGATGGCCGTGTTGTAAAAGGTGTAAATTTTTTAAATCTCATCGATGCAGGTGACCCTGTTGAAAACGGTAAATTTTACGACAGTGAAGGTGCTGACGAGTTATGTTTCCTTGATATTACCGCTTCATCAGACAGAAGAAATATCATACTTGAGATGGTTAAAAAAGTTGCGGAGACCGTGCATATACCTTTTACAGTGGGCGGCGGTATCCGATCAGTGGAAGATGTAAGGCTTATCTTAAGCGAAGGTGCCGATAAAGTTTCAATCAATACAGCGGCAGTAGAAAATCCTCAAATAATTACTGAATCAGCAGAAAGATTCGGATCACAGTGTATACTTGTAGCTATTGATGCAAAAAAAAACAATCGTGGCGGATGGACAGTCTATCTTCATGGAGGGAGAACCCCCACTGAACTCGATGCCGTTGAATGGGCCGTAAAAGCACAGAATCTCGGTGCGGGTGAAATACTTCTTACCAGCATGGATAAAGATGGAACAAAAGACGGATTTGATATTGAACTGACAAGAACTCTATCAGAGGCTGTGACAATACCTGTAATAGCATCAGGCGGAGCAGGTAGTATTGAACATATGTATCAGGGTTTAACAGAGGGTAAAGCAGATGCAGTACTTGCCGCATCGATATTCCACTTCAGGGAAATAAGCATCAAAGAGGTGAAAAAAGAACTGCTTCTTAGAGGTATTCCGGTTCGCCCTGTTTAATTATAAAGTAAAAACAAAAGCAACAATAATAGCTATCAGCACAAAGAAAACACCGGCAAGAATAAACATGGTCATTCTATTCTTTTTATTATCCGCATCTTCCGTTGAACTCTGAGTATTAAAATATGTCGGATCCATTGCCACCTTAATGAAGTTCTCCTCCTCTTCGATTTTAACATAAATACCCTTTGCAACTATGGCAAAAAGTTTATAATCCTCAGCATGCTTTATCGATACAATACGTCCGGTTATCGGCTTAGCTGAACCATCCTCCCTCACCGCATTAAAAGCTTTTAACACATCGGAAGCTTTTGAACTTTTATCAATGATACTTATCATTATTCTATCACCTACTACAATATCGGATATATCCTTACCTTTTATAGGTGATAAAATCAAAGCCCCGTTTAATATAAGTTTAACCTCTTTACCCTCAAGAGGATCATCAAGTTTTTCAACTTTAACATTCTCTTCTTTTACCGGTTCTTTTACAGATTCAGATGCTGCAGAGATTTTTATACTGGTTATAGAATTAAGTTCCATGGCAATAGAACTTATTTTTTCGTAATCAACTGAAAGCTCCACATTCTGAAAACCGGTTACATCTGAGATGAATTTCTGAAAATTATGATTTACGGCAATTCCGTCATCCTGTTCGATTAATTTTGTAAATTTGGTAATTTCCTGAATGGTTAATGCTTTAATCATGGAATCTTTCATTTTAGCTGTTAAGCCTTCGTCAAATCCATTTTTTTTAGATATTTCAACAAGCTGTTTCTCAAAGGTACGCCAATCTTGATTGGTTTTCACATCAGCTACTTCAAAAGATCGGGACAGCATGGAATATGAATTTATTACTCTTAAATACGGCGCATTAAGAAAAACGATAAATGCTCCATAAACACTTGAAGAAGCAAATTTACCTTTTATAACATAAAGATCAAGAAATGATCCATTTAGCATTTTCTTAGATTTATCTTCATCCCCGAAAGTATAATGAAGAGCTATCTGAAGTCTTTTAGTCTGTTCGGAGAGACTGTTTGCTGCTGAATCCAGATCACTGGGCATAGAATAATCCTCTAACTGATAATTTGTTAAAATTATAAAAATGTATAATCAGGACAGATATTTATTTAATACGTTTTTAACTCTTTCAAGTATAACTCTTCTGTTCACCGGCTTAAGTATAAAATCCTTGGCTCCCATAGATATGAGATCCTGCATTACACCCTTCGTTGTGTCTTCGCTGATGAATACAACAAGAGGCATATTCCCCTTCTGTTTCAACTCATAAAGCATTGAATATCCGTCAATTATCGGCATATCAAGCTCCGTAGTGATAAGATCTACTTTACCCTTATGCTTCTCCATCAGATCAAGAGCTTCTTTCCCATTCGAGGCAGTACCTATAACCTGATATCTTTCAGATTCCAGTATCTGAACAATCTGTTTCTTATGAAAATCTTTACCGTCTACAACAAGTACTTTATAGGAAGACCCATTAGGCTTAATGCCGTCCGGCTCTTTTGTATTTAAATTCGGGAAATCTGCTTTTAATGCCATTTTTAATACTCCGTTTAAATAATGAAAATACTATAAACCAATTTATACTGATTTAATCCTGTTTTAAATAAAAAATCAGCAAATAATAAACTCCATGCAGATTCCGATCATCCGGAACATGGAAATATGAAAATATGAAAATTCCTCTTCAAAGCAGGAGTATAAAGTTTATTTCATTAATATACTGCTTAATCATTTTATTAAGATTGTTTTTCTAATGTCAAGAGCAAATTATTCAAAAGAACCATGTTCTGACCGCGTAGCAATTTATTTATGTGGGAGCACACGCTTCGTATGCGCTAAAATGATGCTACTCACCTATGAGTTACTCAAAATTTAGTTTCCATTAATTATTATGATACTGTTAAGTACTCATTTTGTATGATAAAAATAACTGTTTAGTAAAAAAATTATTGATATATTAATATTCAATAAGTAAAATACACTGATTTTTGACAATTATTAATTGCCTGTTAACCATTATTCTGGCAGGAAACATGCTTATTTTCTAAGAATTCTCCGATAATTAGAATAATCAAACTTAAATTATATAATAAATCAGTACTGCTTTTTACTCAGATTAATCAGCAATAAAGAGGAGTCACATTTTGGCACAGCACGATTCAAAAGAATTTTTTATAAAGCCTGAAGACTACCGGAAAGCTTTAAATTCTGAAGAGGATTTTTTCATCCAGTTTCAGCAGTTTACTCAGGATGTAGATTCTCAGATTATTAAAATTATTCATAGATTTCTCGAACATTATGATATGTTATTCCATAAAGATACTATTATTTCAATAACTAAAGAATTAGTAAACAACGCTATAAAGGCGAATCTTAAGAGATTATATTTTGAATCAGCAGGGCTTAATATAAATGACAACAGCAACTATCGACAGGGTATGGAGAATTTTAAAGATGAAGTATTTCAGAGCCATGAAAGTAAGATTATAACAGCCCTTCAGGGATCAAAATATATGGTCAGAGTCAGCTTCAGCAGCAAAAATGAGAATTTATCCATCAGCGTCATCAACAATAATTCCATTCTTGAATCTGAAATGAACAAAATTAAATCAAGAGTAACAAAAGCATATAAATATCAGGATATTTCTGAAGCCTTCATCGATGTCCTTGATGACTCCGAAGGAGCGGGACTTGGTCTGATAATGGCTCTAATGCTGTTGAAGAACTCAGGGTTCCCGCAGAATGTTTTTACAATCAGCAGAAATGACACACTGACATCGGTTAATCTCTGCATACCATATAAAATGATGACTCCGGAAATCCATTTCAAAATAACAGAAGAAATACTTAAAGAGATTGATGAAATTCCCGCACTCCCGGACAACATCAAAGAGATAAGAATGCTTATTAAAGATCCCGAAAGCGCGATAAAAGAGATAGCTAAGTCAATATCCCGCGATCCAGGTCTTACCGCATCAATTATGAAACTTGCAAATTCAGCAGGTTATGTAACAATGAAAAGACTTGAAACCATTGATGAGGCTGTAAAAATAATTGGTATCAGAGGTATCAATACCCTCCTTATCGCTACGGGCGTTCAGAAAGTTGTCGAAACAAGATATAAACGATATGAATCGGTATGGAATGACTCTTACAAAAGGGCATTTTATGCTCAGCTTATAACAAAAAGAACTAATGAAAGCTCTAAAATTGGTGACCAAGTGTACCTCTCGGCTCTTCTCGCTGATATCGGAAAAATTGTTATGCTTTCTCTGAAAAGTGAAGTAATTGAAACAATAAAGGAGATAAACGGCTTCAAGGGGATGCTGGATTCAACGCTCATAGAAGAGATAAGTCTTGGAATAAGTCACAGTTCACTGGGTGCGCTGATTTGTAAAAAATGGAATTTCAACGAATCCCTGATTAAAACAATAGAGCTTCACCATAGGCCGCACAGAGCAGAGGACGAATACAGAAATCTGATTTACACGGTTTATCTGGCAGATATTATGGTTGAAATTGAAAATAACAAATTCAGATTTGAAATCTCCGATGAGGAAGTTTTGGATTTCTTCAAACTGAATGATAAAAAGAAATTTGAAGAGTACCATCTCTCTCTGAAAGAAATATACAGCACAAAAAAGAACTTTTAAATTACTTGACTAAAAATCGGAGATTCCGGATTTATTTATATACAAAAGTTCGCTACAGCCGTTAAATAATTGAATAAATATTTGAGGATAAAAATGCATTTTCAGGATATAATCGCGAAACTTAATGAATACTGGGCAAATCAAGGTTGTGTAATTCTCCAGGGATATGATCTTGAAGTGGGAGCAGGTACTTTCAATCCCGCTACTTTCTTAAAAGTTCTCGGTCCGGAACCATGGAATGTGGCATATGTTGAGCCATCGAGAAGACCTACAGATGGAAGATATGGTGAAAACCCCAACAGACTCCAGCATTACTACCAGTATCAGGTTATAATGAAACCATCACCATCGAATATACAGGATCTTTATCTGCAGTCCCTTGAATATCTGGGAATAAACCTTAAAGAGCACGATGTAAGGTTCGTTGAAGATGACTGGGAATCCCCTACACTGGGAGCATCAGGCCTTGGCTGGGAAGTATGGCTTGACGGGATGGAAGTAACTCAGTTTACGTACTTTCAGCAGTGCGGGAGTATCGACCTCGATCCAGTTTCCGCGGAACTAACATACGGACTTGAAAGAATATGCACCTACATACAGGAAGTAGACAGTGTTTTTGATATATCATGGAACGAAAGATTTTCATACAGAGATATACACCATAGAAGCGAGTTTGAATTTTCACACTATAATTTCAACATTGCAGACACTGATATGTATTTTAAATTGTTCGATATGTATGAAAAAGAGTGCCTTTCCATACTTGATTATCCGGAAAGCAAAATTGTTCTCCCCGCTTACGATTTTGTATTGAAATGTTCGCATGCTTTTAATATGTTAGATGCTAGAGGCGCAATATCCGTAACCGAACGTGTTGGCTATATTACAAGAGTAAGGAATATTGCAAGAAAGTGTGCCGAGAGATATGTAGATATCCGGGAGGAATTGGGCTATCCGTTACTGAAGTCTAAAACTACACAGGGGGTTTGATGAACAATTCCATCAGAATGCTTGATGAATTCTTAAGTAGAAACGACAAATTCATTGTTTCGACTCACGAAAGTCCCGATGCGGATGGTCTTGGTTGCGAAATCGCTTTTCTCGATTTTCTGAGACAGATGGGTAAAACAGCAATAATACTTAATTCCGACCCTGCCCCTGAGATATGCCGGTTTCTCGACATTGATAATGAATTAACTGTTCTCGAAAATGAATCGCAGCTACCTCCGGATATACACGAATACGCTCAGTTTGTCCTTGATACTAACGATTACAATAATATTGGTTCAACATATAAAATTTTAGGTACGAGAATAAAAGAGTATTTTATTATTGATCATCATCAGGATGGTGATCAGAATAAAATTGATGTTAATTTCATTAAAGTTGATGCAGCCTCTGCATCTGAAATAATTTATGGTATAATAAAACATTACAATAAAGACTTGAATTTCAAGATGGCACAGGCTTTATACACAGGGATAGTTTTTGATACCGGTTCATTCAGATATCCCAAAACAACTTCCGAAACATTCATGATTGCC
>JBBRFT010000164.1:0-7860 GCA_038241375.1 Spirochaetota bacterium | reverse complement strand
GCTTATTACAGACTGGAAGTTGCGTACCATTACAGGGAAAGGGTGAGGCCCTACAACTGACCCAAGCAGATAGTATGTATTCTGTACTGTTTTTACCCAGTCTTTCATCGCAGCGTTGATTGCATCCTTCAATGTTTTACTTCCAGATTCAACAGATGTGACCTTCGCACCGAGAAGCTGCATTCTTTTTACGTTGGGAGATTGTCGTGCAACATCCACGCTCCCCATGAAAATTTCGCATTCAAGTCCCAGGAGCGCCGCACAAGTAGCCGTAGCAACTCCATGCTGTCCTGCACCGGTTTCTGCGATAATCCGTGTCTTGCCCATGTATTTGGCAAGGAGAGCCTGTCCCAGAGCGTTGTTAAGCTTATGTGACCCGGTATGCACCAGGTCTTCGCGCTTGAAGTATATATTAACACCATGACGGTCTGAGAGTCTTTCAGCAAAATAAACAGGTGTAGGTCTCCCTGCGTAAGTAGAGAGCATCTTCTTAAGTTTTTTCTGCTCAGCTTCATCTTTCATAAATGAAGAGTAACTCTCTTCTATTTCTTTTAATATTTTTATAAGAGTTTCCGGAACAAAGCGTCCGCCGTATTTCCCGAAGTATCCTTTTGTATCAGGCATAGATGTCATTTTTTGCCTCCTCTATTGCATTTATTATTCTTAAAATTTTCTCTCCGGATTTTATCCCCTCAGAAATCTCTATTCCTGAAGAGATGTCAAGTCCGCCGGGCTGTAATTCTTTGATTATACTTTTTACATTACTCTCGTTTATACCGCCGGCAATTATCATTCTATCTCTGAATGGATATACCTTAATTAAATCGTGATTGAAGCTTTTGCCTGTACCGCCATGTGCTTCAGCGGAGTATGTATCGAAAAGAACCATTCCGCCTTGATACGGTTCAGGTAAAAAGTACTGTTCCGGTTCTCCAATTCTGATGCAATTTATTACCGGAATTGATGATGCCAGTTCCTTCGCTGTATTGCTGTTGTAAACCTGCACCATATCGAGTCCTGCATACTCGACGATATTCATTATAGATTTTGAATCATTATCAACAAATACACCGGTTGTTTTGATGCCGCTATTTTTAAGAATAAGTGTCATCTCTGCCGCCTGACCCGGTGTTACATAGCGGCTGGAGTTTTTGTAAAAGATAAAGCCGACTGCTGAAATTGGAAGATCTTTTACAAACTCAATATCTTCAATTCTTGTGAATCCGCAGAGTTTAATAAACATTTTTAAACTCCCTGAGCGCTTTTTCGGGGTCACTGCTTTTCATAAGACTTGAACCGATAAGAAAATTATTTGTTCCGGTTTCATTCATAATGTATCTGATATCTTCTTTCGATTCAATCCCGCTGGCGCTTATCGGAGTAACAGATGACGGTAGTTTTTTTAAAGTATTGATTCCTGTTTTGAAATTAATATCAAGGGTTTCAAGATTCCTCATGTTAACCAGAACAGGTCCGGGATTGAGAAACATTATGTTATCAATCTCATTCACTTCGTGTATTTCAACAATCGGTGTCATATTATAACTCTTAGTTTTATTATAAAGCCGTTTTATTGTTTCTTTTTCAAGCACTCGTGAAATCAGGAGTACCATGTCGGCTCCGCAGAGATAAGCTGCTTCTATCTGCTCTTCAAAATAGATGAAGTCTTTGCATAGAACAGGTTTTTCACATGATGAACTTACACTCTGAAGATGTTCATAAGATCCGCCAAAGTAGGTCTTTTCAGTTAAAACACTTATCGCTGAAGCTTCTCCGGAGATATATCTCTGCACAATTTCAGAATCAGACAACTTGCCTGAAAGACTCCCCGCTGAAGGTGATGAGTGTTTCAGCTCTGCAATAATATTTATTTTATCGCTGAGATTTTCCTGGATATAATAATGATCACGGTCTCTGATCCTGATTTTTTTAGAAATAGATTTCATTTCAGATATTTCATCTGATTTAATTTTTAACATATCTTCAAGTCTGAAATTCATTAGATCTCACCTTTGAGCTCTTTGAGTTTGTTGTGAACAGTTCCGTCGATAATTGCAGTTAAACATTTATGATATGAATCAGTTATATTGTTTTTGCTGTCATATCCATAAAGAGAGAGGGCGGAATTAAGAGCTAGAAGTTTAGCAAGAGGTGATGACTTTCCTGAGCTTACAGTCTCAATGAAAAGCAGCGCATTTTCTTCGGGCGAGAGATGTATGGGAATCAGTTTTGTTTCAGCCTCTGGGAAATAATCGCGCGGATTAATAATAAACTTATCCATCACACCGGATTCAATTTCATATACTATAGTATCCGCAAATGGTGACACCTCATCCATTCCGTCAAGGGAAGAGTATATTACACATCGGTCAAATGAGAGTGAAAGAGCGGTCTCTGCATAAAGGGAGAGAAGTTCCGGGCTGAAGAATCCTATGGCTTGTCTTTTTGTTCCTGCGGGATTAGTGAGCGGTCCAAGGTAGTTGAATATAGTCCGCACCGCAAGCTGCTTGCGGACAGGGACTGCAAATTTCATTGCCGGGTGGTAGTTCGGTGCAGCCATATAAACGAAACGATGTTTTTTGAAGTACTGTACCGCATCCTCCCCGGTAAGGTTTGATGGTATTCCGAGATTTTCATAAAAATCAGTCGATCCGCTTTTTCCGCTTACAGATCTATTCCCGTGTTTTGCAATTGGTACTCCAAGTGAAGAAATTATAACTGCTACCGAAGAGGATATATTGAATGAGCCTGAGTTATCTCCTCCGGTTCCGCATGTGTCAAATATATCATCAGTTCCAAGATCAAGGCTGCTGCAGAATTTGCGCATTGATTTTGCTGCGCCGGAAATCTCTTCAGATTTTTCACCTCTAAGTTTCATAGCCATGAGAAGACCGCTTAATTCTATTTCTGACATCTGCCCGGAGAAGAGATGTTCAAAAAGCATTTCACTCTGGTTTGAATTAATGCTGTTACCGTTGTAAACGGAATTAAGCATTGTATTAATCGATTGATCATTTATATTGTTTATGGTTTCCTGAAAATTCATTTTTGTTCTCCTTTTAAAATATTGATTTGTTCAAATAAAAAACCGCGGTTCACTTTCCGCGGTTATATTAAAAAACCGCAGGCGGATTTATTGTCTGCCTGCGGATAAAAAATTATATCGATGTACAGGCAGAATGTTATAAGTTCTGTCGCCACCACTTAAGATCGGAGGTTCTATTGAAGAAAGTCATCATGTATAAGTTTATTTTCATGTTTCTATATATAGAAACATGAGTCGTTTTTGTCAACATAAATTAGTAATTATTTTAAATTTTTTGAAATTAATTATTAAAAAAAAGAGTTAAGATTCATTCAGCGCTTTGCAGGAGTAAGAGATAATTTTTTGCTTTATTTGTGAATAATCTGCATTTATCCTGGTTTTATTCAGTGGGATTTTCCTAGTAGAAATTTATTTTCTCTTTTATGTTGGAAATGTCACAAAGCGAAAGAATGGTTAAAGAAGTCTTCATTATAAAAAACTTACTCTATGAATTATTTAATTGATTTTTGCAGGGCAGACCTTAATTCTGAATGTAATTATAAACACTGCGAGAGGGTAGATTTGACCATTGCATTTTTTGATTCCGGAATCGGCGGGATTACAGTTCTTCATCAGGCGATGAAACTGCTTCCGTTGGAGGATTATATTTATTTTGCTGATACGCTTAATGCTCCTTACGGCATTAAGACACGGGATGAAGTTAGAACTCTTGTGTTTAATGCTGTTGATTTTATTGTTTCGCTTGGAGTAGAAGCTGTGGTTATTGCATGTAATACGGCTACAAGTGTTGCTATTGAAGATCTCCGTAAGAGATATACTGTACCTATTATAGGGATGGAGCCAGCCGTAAAACCTGCAGTAGAGAGAACTGAGGGGACACAGAAAAGAGTTCTTGTTACTGCGACACCTCTTACATTGAAGGAAGAGAAGCTTAAAAACCTTATAGATCGCATTGATAACGAGCATATTGTCGATCTTCTTCCTCTTCCCGGACTTGTGGAATTTGCAGAAAAATTTGAATTTAATGATAAGATTATTTCTGCTTATTTGAATGAAGAGTTGGCATCAGTTGAAATTGATAACTATGGAACAATTGTGCTAGGCTGTACTCATTTTCTTTTTTATAGAAACATTTTTAAAAAAATTATCCCTTCACATATTGATATTGTAGACGGCAACGCTGGAACAGTAAACCATTTAAGCAGAGTTTTGAAAGAGAGAGGTGATTCTGCAAAAGGAAACGGTACAATAAAATGGTACTGTTCAGGAGAGCCCGTTGATGATATGAATAGGCTGGCTGAATTTGAGCTTCTTCTAATGATTCTGGATTCTGCGGAAAAACCCTGATGATTTTTTGATTTAATTGAAGGACAGTTCCAATAACTCAATATTTACAGGGTCAAAGGGGCGGTTGCCCCTTTATAAGCCCCGCAGGGCTCCCTGCGGTCCCGAGAGCGGAGTTTTTGGGACCATCCTGAATATATAAAGTTTGATTTATGAACAATATATAATAAAAACTAAATTTTTTTATTTTTTTTTACTCTAACGGCCTTCCCAAACGTATTAATAAGTATGAATGGAGGTCGTATGCTTTCTAGAGCTGTTTCTCTTGCGCTTCACGGGATAAGCGCTGTAAAGGTTGATATTGAAGTAGATATAATTAAGGGGCTCCCCAACCTTACGATTGTAGGGCTTCCAGATTCCGTGATCAGGGAGTCAAAAGACAGGATTCGCTCAGCTATCGAAAATTCAGGATATGAATTCCCGCCGAAAAATTTTATTGTCAATCTTGCACCTGCAGGGTTTAAAAAGCAAGGGGCGAATTTAGACCTCCCCATTGCAATGACAATCCTGCAGTCAACCGGCCAGATAGAGAGTAAGATTGAAAATATCCCTATGGTTGGTGAACTCTCTCTTGACGGGAGGATTAAGCCGGTCAGAGGGGTTATCTCCATGACGATAGCTCTTTATAAGTTCGGGTACAAAAAGTTTATTATACCTTATAATAACAGGTACGAAGCTGCTGCAATCGAAGGAATTGAGGTCTATCCTGTTGAAAATATTCAGATGGCAATTGATGCTCTTAACGGGAAAATCCCGCCTTTTAAAGGGGTACTTGAATCCAAAGGTAAGAATGAAGATATTTATGATTTTGAAGATGTAAAGGGGCAGGAGAGTGCCCGTCGAGGGATAGAGATTGCAGCTGCCGGGAGGCATAATATTCTTCTTTACGGAGCTCCAGGTTCCGGTAAGACTATGCTTGCTAAAAGAATCCCGTCGATACTCCCGTCACTTGAGATGGAGAAGGCAATAGAAGCTACAATGATTCACTCAGCTTCAGGAGTTCTCCCTGATGGAGAGGGGCTGATCCGGGTTCCTCCGTTCAGGTCTCCTCATCATACGGCCTCCGAAGCTGCAATTGTGGGAGGGGGCGTAAATCCGGGCGCGGGAGAGGTCTCTTTGGCTCATAATGGTGTGCTGTTTTTAGATGAATTTGTTGAGTTTCAGAATAATGTAATACAGTCTCTCCGTCAGCCGTTGGAGGACAGGGAGATAACAGTCGCGCGCGCTGCAGGCTCCGTGACATTCCCGGCTGATTTTATGCTGGTGGCGGCTTCTAATCCATGCCAGTGCGGATACCTCTTCGACAACGACATTGAGTGCAGCTGCCCAGCCGCAAAGATCGGCAGGTACTACCACAAAATTGCCGGACCGGTTGTGGACAGAATAGATATTGAAGTTCTTGTTAACCGCGTGCCGTACAAAGATCTTCTGGATTACGGTAAAAATGAAACATCTGAAACTATTAGAGAAAGGGTCATGAGAGCCGTTGATATTCAAAAGATAAGATTTAAGGATTCATCTGTCTCCTTTAATTCGCAAATGGGTAACCGGGAGATCCGGCGCTTCTGTAAAATAAATAGCGATGATGAAGTGTTTTTTGAGAATGCAGTAAAGAAGCTTCATATATCGGCGCGTGCATTTTTTAAAATACTTAAAGTAAGCAGAACTATAGCTGATCTTGATAATTCAGATGGGTTGAAGAGAGAGCATCTTCTGGAGGCAATCTCTTATAAAAATCTCTACAGAAATTATAAGATTTAAATAAATTTAAGCTGGTTGTCTGATCCGGGAAAGTTTGAAAACGTTCCTTTTTCCGAGAGGAGATTAAAATTTAATCTCATTTATACGGCTTCAGAAGTGTGAAAGGTGATTGTTTTTTGTAAGATATGGTTCCGTGTTGTAAATTTGATACGCGTATTGTATCAGTTGGAATGTGTATCGGCCAGCCGCATTAAGTTTTCTTTTAAATATACGTTTAAAGCTCTTGAAGTTAACGCTGCAGTATTTTTGTTTATAAAAAATTATTATTTTATTAACACTCGTTATGATAATGTTTAATAAAATAAAAAAATTAATATTTTGAGTTGGCATGTATGTTGCATATTATATAAGTACCAAAAAAAAATTATTTGTCACTATAGCATTTCACGAATGATTTAAACCATTGTCATTGCGAACAAAGTGAAGCAATCTGTTTTGGGAATATTTATTTCATATATAAAACAGGTATTTTACAAAACAGACTGCCACGGCATTTCATGCCTCGCAGTGACATTGTTTGTACTAATTCAATCGTTAACTGCTATAGATAAATGGAGGAGTAAAATGAGAGGAAACATAATCACATTCGGAAATCAGCAGATGGATTTTAATCAGTTTTGTGAAAAAATTGAAAAGTATGATATAGAGCTTACAAGAGGCGATGTGATGAGTATTATTGCTGAAACAAAAGAGAAAAATCCGAATCTGGTACCTGCTATATTAAATATTGTTAAAACCAGGTACCATATTAATCTTGCATTTTAGAATTGAAAAAAATTATAATTAAAAAACCGCCTTTATCGATATGGCGGTTTTTTATTCTAGTATAGCAGTTAACGATTAAATAGAATTATGTAATATTTTTACTGATTCTTTTTACTTCAAATCCATTTTCAACAAGTGTTTCAAAGAGACTTTCCATATGTTCACCTTTATCACTGAATTTGTAAATTACTGAATCTTTGTAAGACAGAATATCGGCTTCCCGTACTACAACAACTTCAAGCAGGTCCTCACGTGTCTGTTCGGCTCTTCTCTCTTTTACCTCTGAAAATGCCACTTTGGTTAAATTCAGTTTTTTAAGTGCAGCCATAAAATCTTCAAGTGTATTGAATATCTCTTCTCTGGACATTTCGTTTCCTTTATTTAATGTTTATGATTATTTAACCGGTTCAACGCGGATTTCATTATTATAAAAATTTACTAAGTAAAACCGGTTGTTCTTTTTAAATTTTCTTTTATCAGTTCCACTTGCATATCCTGCGTTGATATATCGGATGGAATCTTTAAATTTCTCGCTATAATCCGGTTCAGATCCTGAGAAGACGGCTTTTACATTATATTTCCTGAAAAGCTCATGGAGCTTATCATTCATTTCAGTAATTTTAATCTTTTTATTTTCAGGGAATAGCTGGTGATGTGCAAAAATAAATATTGCATTTGAATCTCTGAAATCCTTAAGATTATTTTTCAGCCATTTAAACTGTTCATCATCAATAAATGCATCACCGTTTTCTGACGAACTTAGACATATAAAATGAATAGACCCGTAATTAAATGAATAGCCCGATTTTTTTTGTGAAAATTCAAGGTAAAGTGCCGGTGAATTATTATAATAATCCCTGTCGCCTGGAATAGTGTAAGCGGCAGGGATTATTATAATAATTCACCGGCACTTTACCTTGAATTTTCACAAAAAAAATCGGGCT
>JBBRFT010000163.1:0-7869 GCA_038241375.1 Spirochaetota bacterium | reverse complement strand
ATCTGGGATAGAGAGTCTACTCTGCTTGAAATCATTGCCGTAGCGGGTGATGAGAAGTCAGTTTTCGATCAATACTTTTCAGCGTGTGGTATCAAACCCTCTCTGAGCAAACCCCTCACCGGATGGACAAGCTGGTACAACTATTATCAGAATATAACAGAAGATATAATTCTGGAAAATATTTCTGCTGTAAAAAAGCACGCGCCTGAATTTTCAGTGTTTCAAATTGACGATGGCTTTGCCTGCGCTGTAGGTGACTGGCTTGATATAGACACTCATAAGTTTCCGCGCGGCATGGAGTTTATCGCTTCGGAAATCCACAATAACAATATGATGGCCGGCATATGGCTTGCTCCATTTGCGGCAGAGAAGACTTCGAAAATTTTTAATGAGAAACCGGACTGGATATTGAAGGATAAAAAGGGCGAACCGGTTCTCGCTGGAGGGAACTGGAGTACCTTTTACGCTCTTGATTTTTATCATCCCGAAGTCCGGGAGTATCTGAAAAAAGTTTTTAATACTGTGTTTAATGTGTGGAAGTACGATCTTGTTAAACTCGATTTTTTATACGCAGTGAGTCTTATCCCTCAGCATGGGAAAAGCCGCGGTCAGGTTATGTATGAAGCAATGGAGTTTATCAGGGAGTGTGCGAAGGGTAAACTGATTTTAGGATGCGGCGTGCCTCTGGGCTCTGTCTTTGGACTTGTCGATTACTGCCGAATAGGCTGCGATGTTGGACTCGACTGGGATGATAAGTTTTACATGAAGTATCTTCACCGTGAGCGGATTTCAACACTTAACGCTGTGATTAACAGTATAAGCCGACGCCAACTTAACGGGCGGGCATTTTTAAATGATCCCGATGTTTTTCTGCTCAGAGAGGATAATCTTCAGTTGACTCAAAATCAGAAGGAGACACTTTTTATTATCAATTTAATTTTCGGTGGACTCGTTTTTACCTCCGATAATTTTAATCTGTATCATGAAGAACAATTTAAAATATTAAGGTCAGTCTCAATAACTCAATCTTTACAGGGTCAAAGGGGCGGTAGCCCCTTTGTCAGCCCCGCAGGGATCCCTGCGGTCCCGGAAACGGAATTTTTGGGACCTCCCTTAAATAAACATTCAGGTTTTGCGGTTAAAGAAAATGTTGAAGTAAATACAATAAATAGTTATCTTTATGAAATAACATATTCGGAGAGTAATAACATATTCCGTATTGCTGTAAATCTCAGTGCGGAGTCGGTTAAATTTAAAGATATTATTTTAGAACCGTATCAAACGAAATTCATGAAAATATAATATGAAAGAGGATATAACTAATGGAAATTTTTAAGAACCAGATAAGTAAATCAGCTGAGAAAAAAGCATTAAAACAACAAAGTAAGTTGAGCAGGAAATTCGGTGACGATTCAGATAAAGAGTTTTATTATATAGTAGAAGAGAATAAAATTCTTGGTCCAAATATCGGTGTAAAGAATCTTGAGCTTTCAGGAAATCCTGATGGTGTGGACTGGTCAAAGGCTCTGATTATCGGTAATATCAGAATGGGTTACGGACATTACCGGATTTCAATGGCAATTGCGTCGGCGGCAAATTATCTCGGTTATAAACCGCTATGGCTTGATCTTCATTCATATAAGCAGTCAGTAGGAGGAAAGATTATTTCTCATCTGAATAATCTCTATTCATTCGGTTCCAGACTGTCACAGAAGTTCCGTCTTTTTGATAAATATTACTGGGAGCCTTTAAACAGTCATGGTTTTAAAAAGCTGACCTACAATGCGTCGGATATGAAAATGTGCGAGCTTATGACTCCGTTGTATAAAAATATCCCCAAATCTATTCCGGTTCTGGCAACACATGTTTGGCCTGCACAGGCTGCAGTCCTTGCTAAAATGGAGAGAGTAATTAATGTAATTCCTGACAACTGGTCACTGGGTCTTCATCTTGCCGAGGGTTCAATTCATGCGGTTCAGACACCATCCGCTTATTTTTCGTACAAGACTCTCAAGGGGATGGATGGAAAAAAAATTATGAATCCGATCCCGGAGAATGAAATTGTTTTTACCGGGCATTATATAGATCACGAACTTGTTGTTAACATAAAAGATGATTGTAAAAGAAGAATTGATCGCGTCAGTGCAGGGAAACCGAAAAGAGTTCTTCTCTCAGTTGGCGGAGCGGGTGCCCAGAAGGAGATTTTTGTAAGAATTATAAAAGGTCTTCTCCCGAAGATTGCTGATAAAGAAGTTCTTCTTTTAATTAACGTGGGTGATCATATTGATCTGCTCAATGAATTGATGAAGGCGATCCCTGAGCTTGCTTCCGGATCCTTCTTTAAAAATGACTGGAACGGTGTGACTAAATTTGCAGATAAATTATTCAAGAGCAGTGAAAGTGGTGTTTATATGTTCTATGATGAAAACATTTTTTCAGCAGTTTACGCCACTAATCTGCTCATGCGCCATACAGACATACTTATTACAAAACCGAGCGAGCTTGCTTTTTATCCTGTACCGAAACTTCTTATAAAAAGAGTAGGCGGACATGAAGCATGGGGAGCAATAAGAGCTGCTGAAATGGGGGATGGGACTATTGAGTGTGAAACAGTTGATCATTCCCTGCAGATGCTCAAACTTATGCTGAGTGAAAAGACAATGCTGCTTATGATGAATGACTGTATTCTTAAGGCTGATAAAGCGGAAGTCTACAACGGCGCATATAAAGCCGTAAAACTTGCTGTTGAGGGGATGAAAAAAATCCCTGCGAAGAAAGGACGGAAATAGTGATTATTCTTTATGACAACTGTTAATGTTTACAGTTGTCATAAATGATAAATTTTGTGCAAAAATTTAGTTATAAATTTATACCATGTTATGTTGTTTTTTTACCTCATCAGCACAATAGCTCCCGTGAGAAAAGTGGTAACAATAGTAAGACCAATACCTGTGAACCACATCATCATTGTAAATCGTCTATCCATGTCTGTTCGCAGATTATCTATCTGTTTATCAGTTAGATCAAAACGTTTGTCAACCTGCTCGAAACGTTTGTCAACCTGATCAAAATGTCTGTCTACCTGCTCGAAACGTTTGTCTACCTGATCTAATCGTTTGTCAATCTGATCTAATCGTTTGTCTACCTGTTCAAAACGGGCATTCATTTCAAAACGGAACTCCTGAAAACGTTTATCCACACTGATAATAAGTTCACGGATGATATTATTCTGATTTTTCAGCTCCTCTTCAACCCTTACTATTCTTTCGCGGATTTCAATTTCTATTTCGCGTGAATTGGCGGATGAAGATCTTCTCTGTTTAATCCCGGGAAATTTTTCAGCTATATATTCAGCTATCTGTTCCAGATGTTCTTTTGTAAGTTTTGATGCCATAGATGTCATATCCTTCTCCTTATTTTATTACAGTACTGATTTTATTGTCAAGTGTTGTTTAGTATTTATAACGATTGAAAGTCGGAGATTTTAAAATTTTTTTCCAGGTTAAGCAAATTTTTTCATTTTTTTCTATATTTTCCCGGGGATAGACCTGTCTCTTTTTTAAATGCTCTGTAGAATGCGGAATTTGAATTAAAACCGACTTTAAAACATATTCCAAGCGCGGTTGCTTCATTATCTTCGGCAAGAAATTTTTTCGCCTCTTCTATTCTGTAATAGTTTATAAAATCATAGAAATTCTTTTTATAATAAACGTTAAGTATCTCCGACAGCTGGTGAGTCGTTATTCCGATGCGTAGTGCCAGTTCTTTTAAAGTGAGATCACTCTCTGTAAATAATCTTTCAGTGGTTATAATTTGTTCAATATCATTTTTTGTTTTCTCTATATCAAGATTGCTGATCTTAGATCTTGTGTAATGCGCTCTTTCCGCTTCTTCACGGAGAATAATAAAAATTTCGGGGTATCTCATTGTTATTAAATAGAAAATAACAATGAGAAAGGGGATAGAATAATTGTCATCAATACCGAATGGAGTAATTTCCGGAATAATTGTAAGTATGGCGGCCACGGCAAGTGATAGCATTATTTTTGAAATAACTGTTCTGTTCTTTTTACTCACAGCGAGTTTTCTAATCTCATTTACCTGGTAGATAATCAAAAGATAAATGCAGATTGAAAAAATATACAGAATATATGAAACAATGCTCCTGATCTGGTGATAATTTATATCGTAGTAAAAAGAACTTATGGTCAGTACTGCAAGCGTTGAGATTGCCGGTGTAAAGAGAAGAAAATCCTTTTTCCGGAATGAAAAATATGATTTAAAAATACTCTGCATTAAAAAATATAATAGCACACAGGTAAGTGAATAAGCAGTTCTGGAAATGATATCTATTAGAATGCTAATGGGCGGAATATATAAAGAAGGAAAGAAATGGAATAATCCTTCAGTTCCTGACCACAAAGAGATAGAGATGAAAGTGAATGCATAGAGATAGTTTGAAGTTTTTTTTCCAATGATGACAAGCTGACCAGCTGCAAGAGTAGCTGCCAGTATTGCTCCGTAAAGATTTAAAATGTAAGGCAGATGTTCTGACATCGAATACCGGTTAATTATATTAAATTATACGTTAAGGAATTAATATGGGGATTGTTTAAGTAAAGTCAATCTTATAATTTTTATAAAAACATTTCCTGATATATATACTGAGTAGATTGTAAAATAATAAGGTATATTATATATTTAAATAGTCTATAAAATCGATTTGATTTATTGGGAGGTAATTTATGGCAGAATCGGGAAAAATGAAAAAGTGGGTTAAAAAAGGTTTAATTGCACTTGGTATATTTTTAATAATTGCAGTCGGCGCCGGGATTTACAATTTCAGCACTATTCAGCGCCTTTATCGTACTATGACGCTTTTTGATGCGCCGGTTATAACTGAGAATTTCAGGAGTATGGGTAATAAGTTCTCTTCGCGGACAATTCATAAAGGGGATAATGTTTTTCAGTTTAAACGTAAAGATTCGAAACTTCCGGAAAAATTTGTATATAATGGTGAAGAGAAAAGTGTAACCGGATTTTTTGAGAGATACGGTACTACAGGGCTTATTGTAATTAAAGATGATACAATTTTATTTGAAAAATATTATCTCGGGAATACAGAGACATCAAAGGCAATATCCTGGTCAGTTGCAAAATCATTCGTCTCGGCACTTTTCGGCATTGCCATTGCGGAGGGTAAGATTAAAGATATTAATCAGCCTGTAAACGATTATGTCCCATCTCTTGCAGTATCGGGCTACAATGGTGTAAGAATAAAAGATGTTCTCCAGATGTCTTCAGGAATAAGATTTAATGAGGATTACGGCGATTTTCATTCGGATATAAATAGAATGGGGAGGTCTTTCGCTCTTAACACTCCTCTTGAAGAATTTATTATTTCTTTGAAACAGGATAAAGCTCCAGGTAAATTTAATCATTACGTAAGTATGGATACTCAGGTGTTGGGGATGATCATCAGCTCTGCAACTGGTAAAAATCTTTCGGAATATGCCGAAGAAAAATTATGGAAACCTCTCGGAATGGAGTCCGATGCGCTCTGGATGATTGATAGTGCCGGAATGGAGGCTGCATTCGGAGGACTGAATGTTGTCTTAAGGGACTATGCGCGTTTCGGAAGGCTTTATCTTAATAATGGGAAGTGGGGAGAGCGGCAGATTGTGCCGTCATCATGGGTGAAGGCCTCGGTAACTCCCGACGCACCGCATCTGATGTCGGGAAAAAGGGAAAGTTCCACCTCTACCATGGGTTACGGATATCAGTGGTGGATACCTGAAAAACCTGAAGGGGATTATCTTGCAATCGGAATTTACGGGCAGGCGATATATATTAATCCGGCACAAAATATAGTTATAGCCAGAACATCGGCATACGCTGATTACAATAAAGATGGTGATGCAATGGAGATGGAATCGATAGAAGCTTTCAGGGCAATTGCAAAAAGGATAAGCAAATAGTTTTTAATTTTACTTTGTAGACACGATTAATTTTACTTGCTCTTTCATCTCGCATCATTCATTATGTTTATATAAAAAGAGGGAGTTCAGATAAATACTCCCTCTTTTTAAATAATAATTCCCGGTCTTTTCTGACAAAATAGCTTTATTATCCATACTGGTTTGTGAAACCGGGAAAGCCCTATACTGATGGTACAGGGAATCTTTTGAATGTAATTTCAATTATTGTTTTACTGGCTGTTCCTTTTTCAGTGATCGGAAACTTTATAGTATTCCTGAACGGTTATTAAAAATGATTCAGCAGGATTGACGGAGAGAATATGAGAATAGTAACGGATTTGAATTTCGGCTGGCTTTATAAAGATGATTTTAAACCGGAGTATCTTAAAAAAGATTTTAACGCGAATGGATTTATTTCTGTGTCAATCCCTCATACAAATATTGAGATTCCATATAATTATTTTGATGAAGAGATCTATGCATTCGAAAGCTGTTATTTAAAAAAAATTAAAATACCGGCAGATTATAAAGGTAAAGATCTGTTTTTGTGTTTCGAAGGGGCTGCTCATTACGCTAAAGTTTATCTGAACGGTAAATTGCTCAAAGAACATAAAGGGGGATACTCGGGATTTGAAGTAAAGTTAAATGATGCAGCGATATTCGGTGCAGAAAATTTAATTGCAGTACATCTTGATTCGCGTGAGAGAGTGGAGATTCCACCCTTCGGCAATGTAGTCGATTATCTCACCTATGGCGGAATTTATCGAGAGGTCTATCTCCGTGTTGTTGATAAGATTCATATTAAAGATCTTTTTGTTAAAACATTTAATGTACTTGAAGATAATAAAACAATTGAAGCGGATATTATTCTGTCGTGTTTTGAAATCGGGCTTGATATTGAAATTACTCTGAATGATTCAGAGGGAAATTCAATATCGTCATTTATTCAGAATATGGTCTCTTCCGCTGAAGTCACCATAAAATATTCTGTTTCAGGGGCGGCACTCTGGGATATTGATAGCCCGAATCTCTACTCTTTAGCTGTTGCACTTAAAAAAAGCGGAAAAGAAATTGATAAAGTTTCTCACATGATCGGTTTCCGTGAAACTGTTTTTAAAACAGATGGTTTTTATCTGAATGGCAAGAGGCTTAAAATAAGAGGATTAAACCGTCACCAGAGTTATGCATATACCGGTTACGCAATGCCTGCAAATGTTCAGGCAGATGATGCGCGGATACTGAAAGATGAACTGGGAGTAAATCTTGTCCGTACCTCGCACTATCCGCAGTCGAAGCATTTCATTGAAGCTTGCGACAGGCTGGGACTTCTGGTCTTTACCGAAATTCCCGGCTGGCAGCATGTGAGTAAAGATGAAGAGTGGCGTAAAATTGTGCTTCAGAATGTTGAAGAGATGATTCTTCAAAACCGGAACCATCCGTCAGTTATACTCTGGGGTGTCCGTATAAATGAATCCGATGATGATAATGATCTTTACGAGAGAACAAATAAACTGGCACGAAAGCTCGACCCGACACGCCAGACCGGCGGAGTAAGATGTATTGCCGGAAGTAATCTTATTGAAGATGTTTATACTTATAACGATTTTAATTATCGCGGGGATAATGAACCTCTAGCTGATGTGAAGCAGATTACAAAATCTAAAAGTTCGCCTTATCTGGTTTCTGAACACAACGGCCATATGTTTCCAACAAAACGTTTTGATCACGAGGAGAAACGTCTTGAACATGCTATGCGTCACATTCGTGTACTCAATGAAATGTACGGCAATGCAAACCATGTCATTCACTGAAAGACCTGGCACTGAAAGACCTGGCACTGAAAGACCTGGCACTGAACTGCGCCGCACCGACCGCGCGGCACAACTCAACG
>JBBRFT010000162.1:0-7919 GCA_038241375.1 Spirochaetota bacterium | reverse complement strand
GGGGAGAGATTTTTTTATCCCGATTCATCTTAAATCTTCTTGACTGAAAATAAATAAAAAATAATAATTCATTTAAGTTGGGGTGGTTCGTTAACGAGCCTGAGATTATACCCGTATAACCTGATCCGGATAATGCCGGCGTAGGGACTTTAAACCGGAATATACATTCTCTCTTACCCCCCTGTATTTATTAAAAAAAAGGGGACTTACCATGCAGAACAATTCACTGTTAACCGAAATCAGGATTAAACAGCCTCTGGTTCATCACATTACAAACTGGGTAACAATTTTTAACTGCGCACAGGCGGTAAAATCTCTTGGAGCATCTCCTGTTATGGCCCATGCTCCGGAGGAGGCGGCTGAAATAACATCCATCTCATCGGCTTTAGTTCTTAATATCGGAACTCTCACCGAAGATATTATAGAGAGTATGCTCATAGCAGCAAAAGCCGCTTCTGAAAAAAAAATCCCGGTAATTCTCGATGTTTGCGGTGCCGGAGCAAGCTCCATGAGAAATCAAAGCTGTATTCGACTCATCTCTTCGGGATACATAAACGTAATAAAAGGGAACGCGTCGGAAGTTTCCTGCATCGCAGGGCTTGATGTTACGACCAAAGGTGTTGATAGTACGGATGTTTCATTCGATCTTTCAGAGGTGGCGCTTAATCTTTCGAAAAAGCTTTCATGCACCGTTGTAATTACCGGGAAAAAAGATTACATCGCAGGTAACGGAAAACTGATCACGGTAGACAACGGATCTGAATTAATGGGTAGAGTTGTGGGAACCGGCTGTATGGCTGCTTCGATGATCGGATGTTTTGCGGCTGTTCTTCCAGACGATCTGCCACGAGCTTCAGCTGCGGCATTATCGGCATGGGGAATTGCCGGTGAGAAAGCTTCCGTAAAAAGCAGCGGTGCAGGGAGTTTTCTCGTGCATATTTTCGATGAGCTCTCATCTATTACTGAAGAAGATATCAAAATTGGTGAAAAGATTACATCTGTAAAAAATTGAAGATTACATATCCCCGCCGCCTTTGGCGGCGGGGATATGTAGAATTTTTTTAATTACAAAAAATTCAGCAATAATTACTTGAAGATGTAGTATAAAAAAAATTGAGCCATTAATTAAAAAAGCCTGACTATAAGTCAGGCTTTCCAGGTTTAACTATAACTTTTATTATTATATTACAGAGACCTGTACTGCTCTTGGTCCTCTGTCAGTTTTTTCGATGTCGAACTGCACATTTGCACCCTCTTTAAGGGTTTTAAAACCATCTCCAAGAATACTTGAGTGGTGTACGAAATAATCATTTCCATCTTCTGCAGAAATAAATCCAAAACCTTTTTGGTCATTAAACCATTTTACTGTTCCTTGCGCCATTGTTGAGCTCCTGAGTTTTTAATAAGGGTTTCCCCCGGAGTTGGACTGAGTATTAAATTGTACTAGAAGTTTACTCGAGGTAAGAAAACTAGAAGAATTTATACAACATAATCTAACTTGTTGTCATTAGATTATGTTGTATAGGTTTGTCAACCATTTATAATAATATTGTAATTAATTACGAAAAAAATGCAGCATTTATTAAAAAAATAGAAAAAATCTTGAAAAAAGCAGGTTCTCTCTCAGATCATCTTAATAAAAATTCAAAATGGCAGAAAATGAACAAATTCATAGAAATAATTATAACTCTTTCCATTCTATTTCCTGCAATTTTGGTGCAAACAGCCGCAGCAAATACTCTCTCGAAACCAATCGAAACTAAAAATACGCATATTCTGTATATATCACATTTATTTATCCCTCCTGAAAGTTCAGGTCTAGATGAAAACCGGTCAAATAATGCCGGAATAAACATCATTCAATCTAACACGATTTTTGATATTTACCACTTCATTGGAAACGGTAAAGAGGGTAAGTTTGACGTGGAGACAACTTCACTAATTTTTAATTACACCCGTAAGATTGATAGTTTAACCGAAATTAAAGTTCTCCTCCCCTTTTATTATCACGGAGGCGGCTTTATGGATCATTACATTGAGAGTTTTCATAAGGCCTTCCCGGGAGATGGGCTTAAAAATGGTGGAAGAGAATACGGCGGGGATAATGAGATTCACATCCAGTATCAGATGGATGACGGAGGCCCTGATATAAATGATCCATTTTATGGCATGGGCGATCCATCGTTGTTTTTAAAAAAGATTCTCTATTGCAATAATCCGGGGATCACGCTTTCGGTTGGAGTAAAACCGAAGACGGGAGACAGAGCTTTTATCAACTCCGGCACTAACGATTTCGGAATTACAATCAATACAGATTACACCATAAGTCAATTTTATCTATACGCAATGGCCGGATACAGCTATTTTTATGGAAAGGGAATATACGGTGATGAGCTTGATCAATCCCGTGACTATATGCTCAGCTCAGCCATTGGGGGAGGATTTTCATTTTCAGATTCTCTCTATTTTTCAATACAGTTTTATGTTCACAGCAGTCTCTATGACACCGGGATAGAAAGAATAGATTATGTTACTGTTATCAATTCATATTCAGTACGATGGATAATGAATGAACAGACTATATTTCAGTTCAGTATTGATGAAGATTCGATTACATACGCAACTACAGATATTGCTTTTTCGTTTAAGGGGGAGTACAGTTTTTAAAAATAGTATCATCTTCAGAATTAATTTAAATCTGATGCTATTCATTGCCCCCTCCGGGGGTGCGGGGGCCGCTCGGGAGAACCAGTGCTGATAAAATTGCTTTGGCCAGATGAATTTTAATTAAAAACTTTTAACTCACCCCGGCTACTGTCGCACCCTTCTCTTTCTTTTCAAAGAGAGAGGTTGGTGGTGATTTCAAATAGTTTCTATCTTCTTTTCACTCTGCTTATAATAATAAGCACCTTCATCGCGTCCGAAAACCGATACGGAATAATTGATCTCCATAGATAGACATTTTGGAGGACACACGTCAACGCAGGCTCCGCAGGTAATGCACTGCAGACTTCGCAATTCATACTCTTTTGTCTCCTTCATGACAGTAATCGCGTGCGTGGGGCATTTTTTTTCACATAATCCGCAGAAGATACACCTGTCAATATCGTTTAAAATTCTCCCCCTTGTAATGGAGTAATACTTTCTTCCAACCTGAGGATACATCAGAGTTGCAGGCTTTCTGAAAAAACTCCGGCTTATGGTCTTTGCGAATGAAAAAATCAGTGATCGTCTCATTTTAACGCTCCGTACAGCTTATACATGGATCTATTGTTAGTATAATATTCGGCACATCTGCAATCTGGCACCCCTGCAGTACCTTAACCATTGCAGGGACATTAGCAAAGGTGGGAGTTCTCACCCGGAATCTCTCAAGAAATTTTGTTCCATTACCCCGTACATAATATATAACCTCCCCTCGCGGCTGTTCCACCCGAGTATAAAACTCTCCCGAAGGAAAACCTTTAACTTTAACATCAATCTCGCCATCGGTTATCATTCCCGCGCACTGCCTGATAATATCTATAGACTGGAAAATTTCTCTTACGCGGACTGCACATCTTGCGTAACAATCTCCGTCTTTTTCTATTACCGGTTCAAAATCTATCTTTGAATACATTGCGTAGCCGATTCTCCTCGCGTCGTAGGGGAGCCCACTCCCCTTTGCCACTGGCCCCAGTGTCCCAAGATCATAGGCATCCTTAGCGGTGATCACTCCAACCCCGCAGAATCTGTGCTGAACAGAGTAATCATTAATGAACGTTCCGGTTACCTCTTTTAGTTCCGGTTCCAGCTCTTTGACTCTATTGACAATATATGCAAGAGTCTCGGCGTTAATATCTCTCCTGACTCCCCCTACTTTACATGAACCGAAAATTATTCTCCCGCCCGTGGTCATCTCGATTATATCGAGTATATGTTCACGAAGTCTCCATGTATGCATAAAGAGACTTTCGAATCCCATTGCATCAGCAGCAAGACCAAGCCAGAGCAGATGACTCTGTATCCTTGCAAACTCGGACCAGATTGTCCGGAGCCATAGAGCCCGATCGGGTACCTCTATCTGCATTACCTCCTCCACAGCCTGGCAGTATGACATTCCATGCATAAAGCTGCAGATTCCGCAGACACGTTCAGCAACATATACAAACTCCTGAAAGTCTTTAAGCTCAACCAGCTTCTCCAAACCGCGGTGTACAAATCCGATCTGAGGAATAGCCTCGACTACAAGCTCATCCTCTGTTACAAGATCAAGATGGATCGGCTCGGGGAGTACCGGGTGCTGAGGACCGAATGGGATGATATTTCTCTTTGCCATATTTTATTTTCTCTTAATTTTATTATGAGACTATGCTTTCTTTTCCGGTTCAGGTTTCGGTACTGCAAAAGGGGCTTTAACAGAAGACTGGTACAATTTCCCTTTATAATCGATAACCATATTTTTAATCTTTACGCCAAACAGATCGGCAATTTCATTCTCATAAAGAAATGCGCTCCAGTAAATTCTACTTATGCTGGCGATCTCTTTATCTTTTTCTATTATCATGCGGAGATTGATAAATTTACAATCTTTATCAAATGAATAGTTCATTTCAAAACCGTTATCAAGACGGGTACAGTGTATCTGCACCAGCCTGTACTCTTCGGAAGAGAAGCTGTAAACTTTTGCAAGAAGCCCCTCTTCATCGAGTTCAATCAATTCCTGGTTTTCTATCATTTTCTGTATCCTTTTTCCAGTGTTATAATTAAATCTGCTTTAATAATAAATTCATTTTTCAAGGTTTCCTTTTAAGCCTCCCCTCCGGGGGATCGGGGCGGAGCGGATTTGTACCGTCTTTATATTTCTGTTCAAGAATAGCAAGTGCCTGAATGACACCGTCTATAATAGCCTCTGGCCTTACGGCGCATCCCGGAACATAAACATCCACCGGAAGGACCTTGTCGACTCCGCCTTTTATATTATAGCACTCTGCAAAAATTCCGCCTGAAGTGGCGCATATCCCAAGCGCTACTACAACCTTTGGGCTCGGCATCTGATCGTAAAGCGTACGAAGAACTTCGGCGCTTCTGTCGCTTACAGATCCTGTTACCAGGAGTATATCAGCATGTTTCGGATTTCCGGTATTCAGAATGCCGAACCGTTCAAGATCATACATGGGTGTAAGAGACGCCACTACTTCGATATCACAGCCGTTACAGCTTGTGGCGTTATAATGAAGTACCCATGGTGAACGGCTTAGTGATGACATATTATACCCCTTATTTTTTCGGAAGAAGATAGTATAAAATAATAATATTGGTTATACCTGTAACCGCAGTTACAAGCCATGATGATTTGAACATAAGCTGCCACTTGAATCGGGCATAGGTATTGTCAATAAAAATCTCGGCAACCCATACTGCGAAGACCATGAATACAGCAAGAGGAACGTTAAAGGCAAAAAACAGATATACAATAGAGAGCAGCAGAACATTTTCATACCAGTGAGTAATTTCAATTAATGCAAGATACTTTCCTGAAAACTCAGTCGTAAGCCCCTTCACCAGTTCCTGATGCGCGTGATGCGACATGGATATATCAAAAGGTGACTTTCTGAATTTTATTGTTAAAATATAAATATACCCGGCAAAAATAAATGGGAGATAGTAAATCAAGGCCTGTCCCCCATGACCGTAATCATATATTTCATAAACATTAAAACTGCCGGTAACAAGATACATCCCCATTGCAAGAATAAGCAGCATAGGGTCATATGCCATCATCTGAATCAGCTCTCTCTCCGCGCCGATATGACTGAACGGGGAATTGACAGAGAATCCCGCAAGCGCGAAGAAGACCCCGCCGAGCGTAAGTGCAAAAATTACAATAAGAAGATCAGCTCCGATAAAAAACAGAGCTCCGCTGAAAACAGTAAAGACGAAAAAAAGAAGAATAAAGAAATTCTGGAAAACATTTACAATGATATATTGTTTCTTCATCAGTTTAAAAACATCATAAAAAGGCTGAAGAAGCGGCGGCCCAACTCTCCCCTGCATCCGCGCCGTGAGCTTACGGTCAATACCGGAAAGGAGTCCGCCGGCAACAGGAGCAAGGATCAGGTATCCCGCCAGTCTTAGAAAAAGATTAAAATTATTCTGATTCCCGAATATCTGAAGGAGTATTTCGTTTACCTGATTCATAATATTGACACTCCGAACATTACTGCGATAAGCGCGACTGTACCTATTATACCGGTATAAAGAAGATGTTTCTCATTAAAAAAATCTGCGAGATAATAATTTTTCAGATCGGCGTGAACCGGTTCTCCGAAGGAGTTTCTGTAATGAGTGGAGTCGGTATTTGCTCCGCTCAGATAAACACCGACACGTTTGTAATCACGGAAGAATTTAGAGTAGTACAGAAGCCCGGCCGGAACCAGGATAAGAAGACCCACCATAATCAGAACTATCATTGTTATATTAAATGTGTCAAGATACGGTGTCTCTCCGAAAACAGAAAGAAGATATGGCGAAATAATATGCGTGGTAATAAACGGGAAAACGAGACAGACAACTATTGTGAGCAGTGAAATAATGAAGAGAGTACTCCACTCCCACATGCTGATCTCCTCCTCGTGAGCGTCTATGCCATCTTCAATAGTAAGTACTTTACCCATCCATTTAGTATAAAAGAACAGAGTTGCCGAGCTTCCGAAAGCCAGTATAAGACCGAATACCGGATTAAAATCTATAAAAGCTTTTAACGTAACCCACTTGCTTATAAGCATACCGAATGGAGCAAGGAACATCCCCCCTAGACCGATGTTTAGCATTAAGGCGACCTTCGGCATCCTCATGAAAAGATAATCCATATCTTCAATGTTTCTGCTGTGAATTTTATATTCGATTATACCCACACAGAGAAAGAGGAGTGACTTGGCAACCGCATGAAATATAATAAGGAGAATCGCAGCCCATAAAGTTTCCGAGGTATTAATACCAGCACACATTACAATAAGTCCAAGAACCGATATTGTTGAATAGGCAAGAACCTGTTTGGCATTGCTCTGCGATACAGCGATGAAAGATGACACCAGAAATGTCAGGGCTCCTATAAGTGCGAGCATAAGTCCAGCCGGAGAACCCGCCAGAAGAGGCGCGAAACGTATTATAATGTAAACTCCCGCCTTAACCATTGTACTGGAATGAAGCAAAGCCGATACAGGAGTCGGAGCAACCATGGCGCCGCTGAGCCACCTGGAGAATGGCATCTGCGCCGACTTCACAAGTCCGGCAAAACATATCAGCACCGCTGGAAGAATCACACTCCCCGATCCGGAGCTTAAAATTTTATCCATCTCGATAAGACCGGAAAAACTGTAGGAGTAAACTATAGCGACAGAGAAAGCTATCCCGCCGAGAAGATTCATCCACACAGCCTTGAATGATGAAATAATAGACTCGCTGTCCCCTTTATATCCGATAAGAATGAATGAACAGAAAGTTGTAATCTCCCAGAAAAAGTGGAGCCATATAAGATTATTGGAAAATACAATCCCGAACATGGCAGCTATAAATAAATAGAACATAAAGAAGAACAATCTCCGACGGTTCCTGACATCTGGATTATGTTCGTGATATTCCGTCATATAACCGATTGCATAATTGCAGATTAGGCTTCCAATTATCCCGACAATCAATGCCATGATAAGTGAAAGCTTGTCGATAAAGAGATTGTGAGTTACCAAAGCAGTAACAGCTTCACCGTAGACAACCTCAAAAATAATCATAATCACAGCCTGAATTACAACCAGAACAATCACGTAAAACCGGGCCGCCCGGAATGCCATGACGGCAATAATAGTTCCAAGAACTAGTTCAGCAGCCAGCATAAACAGATTTGCGTGTGGGATCTCCGCAGTAAAGAAAAGAGCTTCATC
>JBBRFT010000161.1:0-7961 GCA_038241375.1 Spirochaetota bacterium | reverse complement strand
ACCAATTGAAAATTTGGAATCATGTTTTATCTCGAATGTATCTACATTAAAAAGTTTTTTGCCCACGAAGTTATAAACTGCATTGACCTCGGGCACAACGCTTGAAAAAGCTATACCGGTTATCTCAGCTGCAATCGATTTATAATCACCCATATTTCGAAGAGACATGCTGATGCAATTAATAAGATCAGTCCCATCCCCTTTTTTGTTGGTTCTGTATCTATGCGTTTTATCAGGTGAAACTGAATCATCGGCAAAAAGCCCAATCATCGTTGTGGTGTTCCCAATATCAATTCCTAAAAACATTTTAATCAGCTACCCCTTCATCCTGAAGTCACCAAGCCTTTTCAGAAGACCTTCATTCTCGATTCTGTTAAGAAGCGGAATTATATATTTTCTTGAGAGATTAACAGCATCCTTCGCCTCGGAAACCGTCACCTTGTCTCTTGTATCAAAAAGTTCAAGTATACTTTTTTTCATCTCTTCGTAAATCTCTTTGTGATAAAGAATATTCCCGTCAAGGCTTACCAGAAAATTAAGTTTGATTAAATCCCCAATCTCTTTCTTCTGAATATCATCTTTTAACTTATCAAGCTCAATCCCATCTCCGGCATTTCTTTTTACCATTTCCAGAATTTTCTTTTTTGAGTCAGGGAGAGTCTCCTCAGTAACAGATTCCCGTGTAAAATAGCGGCCCTCTTTCTCAATGAGAGTCTCCTCTTTCTGGATACTCTTCATAAGAATAGAACATATATCAAAATCTACTCCGGATTTATCAGATATCTCTTTCATATTCGGCCCCAGCATTTCGCCAAGTATCTTCTTTATAGCAAAAGATGAATCCGAATGATACTGAGGATAAAAAAGGATATCTCCAATAGATAAAATCTTTTTTACATCTTCCAGTTCCAGAATAATCCGTTCAATACTCTTTTTGCTACCCGGCAGAAAAGAGAAAATTTTCTCTCTCTTCATCCATCCGTTAACAGCAATATTAAATAAAACTATTTCCGTAAAATTCCCGGGCTTAAGTGTTTTATTCAGATTCTTCAGATTCCTTTTATGATCAGCCGGAATATAACCTGGTAAAACAACAGTACCCCCTCCGATTATTCTGTACCCACCTGGCGTAGTTAATATAAATGATTCACCCGGATACAGATTTGTCTTTTCATCAAATCTTAGACGGACCAGAAAATCCTCTTCAAAATTTTCATCTTCAGTAAACATTATAAGCTTTGCCTTTACCGCATCGGTACCGGCCAGAATCTCAACATATGTGTTATTTTTAATCTTCCTGTGATCGGACATAAGAGAAATTCGCGCAATTATATCATCTGTTTCTGTAAAGAAATTTGTTCTGCAGATAATATCTCCACGCTTAAGCTCATCCTTTGAAATATTTGAAAGATTAAGCGCTGTCCGCTGAGAGGGAACTCCTTCCTGCAGCTCCTTGTAATGGCTCTCAATTTTTTTTATTTTAACTTCGCGATTAAGCGGAAGAACTGTAACATTATCATTGTCGGTAAAAACACCGTTCTTCAGAGTTCCTGTTATAACAGCGCCGACACCCCGCGGGGAGAAAACCCTGTCGATAAACAGATAGGGTTTATCTGCATCGGGAGCTTTAGAGAGTTTCCGGAGGTTGGCAACAATCACCTCTTTCAGATTATCTATACCAAAACCGGTCTTCGAGGAAACAGGGACAATATCCGCTTCGTTATATTTAGTTAGCTCGAGTCTCTCCCGAACCTCATCTTTAACCATTTCAATCATCTCGTCATCACCAAGGTCTATCTTGTTAATAACGACAATTATTCTTTCAATCCCCAGAAGCTGTAGTACGCGAAAATGGTCCTCTGTCTGAAGCATCCACCCATCATCAAGGGCAATGACAAGAAGAGCAAGATCAACTCCCCATGCACCGGCAACCATGTTACGGATAAACCTTTCATGTCCCGGAACATCTATTATACTCACAGTACCGAATTTAGGATAGTCCATACTGGCAAATCCGATATCAATGGTCATTTCACGCTCTTTCTCTTCGGGAAGCCTGTCGCAATCGACTCCGGTAAGTGCTCTAATCAATGAAGTCTTACCATGATCAATATGGCCCGATGTTCCGACTATATACATTTCGTTTATCCTTTGATTCAATAATCTAACAACATAAAACCCTCCCCGGCCCCCTCCGGGGGTGCGGGGGCGAATACGATTAGTATTTTTTTTTAGTGTGAGCCTCTTTCTTCTTTATAAGCATTTCCGCCGAATCTGCAATACATTCTATATCCCTCTCAAACACCGTATAGAAATCAATTACATATTTATCTTCTCTAACTGTTCCAGCAACCGGAGGTGTGCAGGATAGAAAAAAATCATTAATCGCATCAGGCTTCATTCCGGGAACTGTTATTTCAACCCCGGTACTCTCAAGTTCTACACCGGGCATTGAGCCTCCGCCATATGCCGCTTTTGTAGACCGTATGTTAAAATAATCCCTTCCGGTTCTCTTCTCCATGATGCTCAGAAAATGATTAACATTCCGCATAACATCAACCGGTTTCTGCATAATCTTTTTCCAGAGTTCAACATCAAGCTGATTACCGTTTACATATTCAAGAAGAGTCTCCTGGAGTATCATGTATGTTATCTTATCGACACGTATCATCCTCATTAATGGATTCTTCCGGAGTTTCCCTATGAGAGTTTTACTCCCCACTATAATTCCCGCCTGACAGCTGCCCAGGAGCTTGTCCCCGCTGAAACATACAAGATCAGGTCCCTGTGCCACTTCGGCATAAACTGTCTGTTCAAACTTTTCACCCTCTTTTTCCGGTGAAAAAATATTTCCGCTCCCCAGGTCTCTTACGTACAGTATTTTCTCACTTTTTATTGAGGCGAGTTCCTTCATCGTAGGAGCTTCTGAAAATCCTTCTATTCTGTAATTTGACGTATGTGCAGAAAATATCATCGCTGTATTTTCGGTTATGGCGTTTTCATAATCTTCAAATGTTGTAATATTTGTTGTTCCTGTTTCTACAAGAATCGCTCCGCTCTCTTTCATAATATCCGGGATTCTAAAACCGCCGCCGATCTGAATAAGCTCACCCCGCGAAACAACAGCCTCTCTCCCCTCTGCAAACTGTTTTAATATAAGAAAAACACTCGCTGCATTATTGTTTACTATCAGTGCATCCTCAGCTCCAGTAAGCTGACAGATCAGTTCCTCGGCAAACCCGCCTCTTTTCCCCCGGGCTTTTGACGGAATATGAAATTCAAGATTGCAGTATCCTGATATCTCTGATTTAAGATTTTCAAATATTTTTTCACCAAGCGGTGCCCTTCCGAAATTAGTATGAATTATAACTCCGGTTCCGTTAATAACTCGCTGAAGTTTTTCAGAAATTTTTATTCTAATTCCGGCAATAATATCTTTTTTAAGTTCATCTATTACCGGAACCGAACCTCCGATTATCGAAGACCTGTATTGCTCTACATGTTTTCTGATTATATCAGCAGTAATCCCTTTCCCGATTTCAGGGATTAATAATGCAATATCGGCATCCTGCAGAAGTTTCTCAACCTGAGGGATCCCTCTTAGAAGTTCATTTGTATTATTCATATTCCTCTATATACATTATCATTAATTACAGATAATAAACAGTTATATTCAGAAGGGAGTGTCATTTTTCAAGAATTATTTATCATTATTCAAGAAAGCGGACTAAAAGTCTGCGAAGAGACATGTCATCGCTGCCATCATCAAACCGCCGGTGCAAAACTTCAATTTTTTGAGTTATAGTGTCTGAAAAATAAACAATCAAAGTGGCATTATTTTCATTATTAATCCTTTCCGGATAACATGCAGAGGAATCACGAACATTAAAATAATCCCGACATGTGAAAGGACGAACAGGATAAACTAAGCATTGATCATTTTTATCCAACAATGCACAGCGACGTCCAAGCTGATAAAAATACGAAAGAATCAGATCATACGGATCATCAGATTCATCCGAAGATAAATAACACTCCGGTTTTTTATCTTCGACAGAAACACAAAGAGAATCAAATACATCAGCATCATCTCTGAATGAACTGATTATCTGTTCTATAAGATCCGGATGGTTCTCTTTCAGATATCGGCCGAGAATAGCTCCTTCCGGAGAACTCACATCCTCTACCCAGTGGCAGCAGCAATGGTTACACCCTTTTTTACAAACCGGGTTTATCTCCGAAGCAGCTAACACATCATACTGTAAAAGATCGTATAAATCTAAAACTTCGCGGAATTTATTATAAAATATATCATCAGCAGGATGAAGGTTTTCCTCATTAATCAAATAATCCAGAATCTCTTCTATCCGGATAATTATTCTACCGGCAGATTCTGTCATTACTATATCCGGAGGATTAACAGGATATCCGTCAGTATCTTTCAAATTACATTTGCTGCTCATATTCCTCTCAAACCTGTTTTTTACCTCAGATGATCTCTGGAGATTCAGCTGCAGAAAAGTTTACTTTTAAAAAATTTATCCGACAAAATCAAGTAGCTTCCATCTATCTGCATCGGCAGTAATAAGGTAGCAATTTATTATTGGGGAGCGAACACACCCCAAAATATAATTCGCTACCAGTTTTTCAACAAGATTCCAAACAATTATTGACTTTAAAAGTATTTATTAATAAATGATAATCAAGTTATTTTTCTGTGTTAGAAAACAGAGAGATGAAATGTATTATTGAAAAAATATGGAGTAATTTAAAATGGATATAAAAGAACGTATCGAAAACAGTGTTAAACAGATATTAAATGAAGAGCTTGGAAATAGTATCCATCCTGATAAACTCTCTATCATAACAGATAAAATAAATGAGAAGCTCTCCACATCCGTCAATGCTGATGAGCTTGTACTTCTCCGTATGATTTCAAATGATAATAAAGATAAAGAGATGGCTGTCGTCTCGGTAATAGGTCAGGACTCAGTCGGGATTGTTGCTGAAGTTACACGAATACTTGCTGACAGCAGCGCAAATATCGAAGGGATGAATCAGGCAATAGTAAGCGGCTACTTCGCGCTTATCCTAACAGTCGATGTGTCATCAATGAATATCACTCTTGACAAACTTCAGGAATTAATGAATCAGATTGCCGAAAAGAAAAATCTTAAAATATACATACAGCATGAAAACATCTTCAGAAGCATGAACAGGATATAGGTAACAGAATGAATTACGAAGTATCTGAAATACTTGAAACGATAAAAATGAACTCCCTTGAAAATCTTGACATCCGGACTGTCACTCTTGGACTCAGCCTCTTCGACTGCATAAATGAATCATCAAAAAAAACAGCGGAAAACGTAAGAGAAAAGATGCTCCGGTATGGTTCAAATATTGTTGAAACTGCAAACAAAGTAGCCGGTCGTTACGGTGTTACAATTGTGAATAAAAGAATATCGCTTACACCCCTATCGCTGATTTTCGGGAAACCGCGGAGTCTGGAAGAATATATTGAAGCCGCAAAAATAATTGATAACACCGGAAAAGAGATAGGAATTGATTTCATCGGAGGATACTCAGCACTGGTTCATAAAGGCATAACTAAAAGCGAGTCAGCATTCCTCGACTCAATACCGTATGTTCTAGCGCAGACCGAACGGCTTTGCAGCTCGGTTAACGTAGCAACAACAAAATCAGGAATAAACATGGATGCAGTTCTTCGAATGGGGCATATTGTCAAGCAGACTGCAGAACAGACAGCAGACCGCCAGGCTATAGGATGTGCGAAACTTGTTGTATTCGCCAATATTCCGGAAGATAACCCTTTCATGGCTGGAGCACTCCACGGCCCGGGAGAAGGTGATGCAACTCTTAATGTTGGTGTTTCAGGTCCCGGTGTTGTATTCAAAGCTGTAAAAAGTCTCCCGGAGAATGCAGACTTTGAAGCAATCTCTGATACAATAAAAAAAATTGCATTTAAAATTACACGCATGGGTGAACTTGTCGGTAAAGAAGTAGCAAAAGAGCTAAATGTTGATTTCGGAATAATAGACCTCTCACTCGCTCCCACTCCGGCAATTGGAGACAGTGTCGCCGACATACTGGAGGCGATGGGACTTGAAGCATGCGGAACACATGGTACAACTGCGGCACTTGCACTCTTAAACGATGCCGTAAAAAAAGGTGGAGTTTTTGCCTCGTCATACGTGGGGGGTTTATCCGGTGCGTTTATCCCCGTGAGCGAAGATGCCACAATGGAAAAGAGAGCAGCAGACGGTCACCTAACCTTTGATAAAATGGAAGCTATGACAGCAGTTTGTTCAGTCGGTCTGGATATGATAGCTGTTCCCGGAGATACAACCGCAGAAACAATCGCGGCAATTATTGCAGATGAAATAAGTATAGGTGTTGTAAACTTTAAAACAACAGCGGTCAGACTGCTGCCGGTTCCCGGAGCAGTACCAGGCGACGTGATAACACTTGGAGGACTTCTTGGTAAAGCAAGAATAATTCCTCTGCACAAAAACTCGGCAGAAATTTTTGTAAAACGGGGAGGAAGAATCCCTGCACCGTTACAGTCACTGAAAAACTAGAAATTAATGCGGAAGGGGCAGGAAACGAACCTGCCGCTGCAATAAATTACAGCCAACGGTTTTGAAGACCGCGGAGACCACCAGATCCCATCCTCTTCCTTAGAATAATGTAGATATTTAAAATAGTCTGTAAAGATTGCAATAACAAAACTTTATTTTTTCAGAGTAGCAACTCTGGGAAATCCCGCATAGTCATTCAACACTGAAACTGTAAAACCGCATTTTTCTCCAGCCGCATGGACAAAATCATGCTGATCGCTTCCGATCTCCAGAAGAAGAACACCCTTATCCTCAAGATGTTCAACTGAACCTTCAATAATTTTTTTAATAATATCGGTCCCTTTATTCCCAGCGAAAAGTGCCATTGCAGGTTCAAAATCAATCTCTTTCTGAAGTTTACCCTGAAGATCGGCATCAACATATGGAGGATTTGAAACGATAAGATCAAATTTCTCACCTTTAAACGGATTAAATAGATCACCATTAACAAAATTTATTTTTTTAGAACCTAAAATTTCAGCTGCATTTTTCTTCGCAATTTTCAAAGCTTTTTCAGAAAAATCTGAAGCATAAACATCAAAGTCAGGTCTTGTGTGTTTCAAAACAACTGCGATAGCACCGGATCCCGTACAAAGATCCAGAACCCTTGCACCATTTCCTCCCCAGTAAATAGCCATGTCTACCAGAAGCTCTGTCTCGGGCCGGGGAATAAGTACATCTTTATTAACTTCAAATTCAATAGAATAAAACTCTTTCACACCTGTAATATAAGCAACAGGTTCAAATTTAAGTCTTCTTAATACGCATTTTTCTACAGCTTTTATTTCATCTTCAGTAAGAACTCTGTCACGATGGGAAACAAGCTTATATCTTTCAATATCAAGAACTGAAGTTATAATAATATCTGAATCGAGAAGCGGATTTTCTATTCCAACCTCTTTCAAACGCAGCATAGTTTTTTTTGATATTTCGCCTAAAGTCAAAATTAATATCCTGTTTAATATTTACTGATTAATAACTAGTGGTAATATTGCTCTCCGCTGTGCCTGCGGCACGGCGGAGATAAAATCCCAACAGTTTTTGAGTAGTCTCACTGATTAAACTCCCTTATTTCAATGTCTTAAGAAGAGCTTCATTCTCAAATTTCTTCAAAGCCTCAATCATATCACCAATATCCCCTTCCATTATTTTCTCAAGAGAGTATAATGTAAGACCGATCCTGTGATCTGTCATTCTTGATTGCGGATAGTTATATGTTCGTATACGTTCACTTCTGTCCCCTGAACCGATCTGCGACTTTCTGATTTCAGATTCCTTTGCCTGCTTCTCGGAATTTGCTTTTTCAAGAAGCCTTGCAGT